>DASYWD010000320.1 GCA_035936415.1 Longimicrobiaceae bacterium | reverse complement strand
GGCGCGGACGGGGCGCACGCCCAGACGAGGGCGGAAACGAGAACGGGGAGGAGCGTACGCTGCAGGGATCGGACGAGACTCCGCATGGCCTTCCGCACGGGTTGGAGTGGATGCTTCCGGAGGTGCACAGAGTGGAGCGGGCGTGGACCCGCGCGCAAGAGCGGCCCGCGGCGCCCCGGCTCACCGGCTGGACGGACGCGCTCGGCTGCGGCTCTTTTCAAGCGCCGGGCCACCGCGCGGCTGCACGCCCCGCTCCGGTAGCACGGGTCGTGCGCAGTCGCTGCGGACCGGCCGCAGCGAGCAGCGACTCCGTCACCCTGCACCGCGACCATCGCCATGCCGCTCTTCCGCTTCGCCGCCGCTGCACCGGTCCTCCTCGGCGCCATGCTGTCCGGGTGTGCGCCGCGGCTGGCCGGCACCGCCGCCGCCCCCGCATCCCCGAGCACCGTGACGCCGTCGCCCGCCGCCGCGCTCGAAGCCGCCCTCCCCAGCCTGCTGGAGGAGGGCGAAGTCCCGGGGGCCGCCCTCGCCCTGGTGGAGGACGGGCGCGTGGCCTGGACGCGCGGCTTCGGGGTGAAGCACGCGGCGACTGGCGAGCCGGTGACGCCCGGGACCGTGTTCGAGGCCGCCTCGCTGAGCAAGCCGGTGTTCGCCTACGCCGTGCTGAAGCTGGTGGACCAGGGGCGGCTGGACCTGGACGCGCCGCTCAGCCGCTACCTTCCCGAGCCGTACGTGGCCGGCGACGAGCGCCTCCACCGCATCACGGCTCGGACGGTGCTCAGCCATACCACCGGGCTCCCCAACTGGCGTCGCGGGAACCAGCCGCTCCGCATCGGGATGGAGCCGGGGGCCCGCTTCAGCTACTCCGGGGAGGGGTACGTCTACCTGCAGAAGGCGGTGGAGCACCTGACCGGCGAGCCCCTGGACGCGCTGGTGCGCCGCCTGGTCCTGGAGCCGCTGGGGATGACGAGCAGCAGCTTCGTATGGCAGGAGCGCTACGACACCCTGAAGGCCCATGCGCACGACGCTTCCGGACGCGTGGCCGGGCGGAACCGCGCCGTGCTGGCGAACGCCGCCTCCAGCCTCGAGACCACGGCGGGCGACTACGGGCGGTTCCTCGCGGCCGTGCTGCGGGGCGAGGGGCTGCGTCTGGAGACCGCGCGTGAGATGCTGCGCCCCCAGGTAGCCGTGGAGGAGGCGTGCACCCAGTGCGTCGGCCAGCCGGAGGGCGCACGGTCGGAGGCGATCTCGTGGGGGCTCGGCTGGGGCCTGCAGCGCGTGGAGGGCGACACCGCGCTCTGGCACTGGGGGGACAACGGGAACATGCAGGCGTACGTCGCGGCGCTCCGTGGCTCCGGACGCGGGGTGGTCCTCCTCACTAACGGCGCGAACGGACTCTCCGTCGCCCCCGAGATCGTCCGGATCGCTCTGGGTGCCGACCAGCCGTCCTTCGCCTGGCTCGGCTACGAGCGATACGACGCTCGCGTCCGACGGCTCCTGCGGGAAGTGCTGGCGGGGGGCGTCGCCGCCGCGTCAGGGTACCGCGCCCGCTGGCAGGCGGGGGACGCGGACCCGCTCACGGAAGCGGAGGTGAACCGGCTGGGGTACGCGCTCCTGGGGCGCGGCCGGGTGCCCGAAGCGGTGGAGGTGCTGCGGTGGAACGTGGAAGACCACCCCGGGTCGGCCAACGTGCACGACAGCATGGGCGAGGCGTACGCCCGAGCGGGCGACCGGCAGCGCGCGGCGCGGCACTACCGCCGCGCGCTGGAGCTGGACCCGCAGAACGCGGGCGCCGCCGAGATGCTGCGGCGCCTCGAAGCCCCGGTCGTGGCGGTCGCCGCCGAAGTCCTGGCCGCGTACACCGGCGAGTACGAGCTCCCCCTGGGGCGGCTGACGGTCGCCCTGCGCGAGGGCAGGCTCTTCGCGCGTCTGGACGAGGAGCCCGGCGTCTACCTGGTCCCCGTCTCGGAGACGCGCTTCTGGGCCGAGGGAGCGCGTCCCGAGATCGAGTTCGTCCGGGGCGGGGACGGGCGTGCCGCGGAGGTGGTGCTGCGGGTGGCAGGGCAGGAGTTCCGGGGAAGGCGGGAGAGGTAGGCGCGGCTCCGGCGCGGGGCTTCGCGCCCCGTCTGGAAGGGAGCTTGCAGCACGGGTACCGCTCGCGAGACGCCGCCACGGACCCGGACAGGGGAGACCGATGATCGAAGACCTCTGGTACAAGAACACCGTCATCTACAGCCTGGACGTCGAGAGCTTCATGGACGCCAACGGCGACGGCGTCGGCGACTTCGAGGGGCTAATGCGCCGCCTGGACTACCTTCAGGCGCTGGGCGTCGGCGCCGTGTGGCTCGCACCCTTCCAGCCCTCGCCCGACCTCGACGACGGGTACGACGTCTCCGACTATTACGGGGTGAGCTCGCGATACGGCTCCGGCGGCGACTTCGTGGAGTTCATGCACCAGGCGGAGAAGCGCGGGATCAAGGTGCTCATGGACCTGGTGGTGAACCACACCTCCGACCAGCACCGCTGGTTCCAGGAGGCGCGGAGCGACCCGGAGTCACCCTACCGGGACTGGTACATCTGGTCGAAGAAGCGCCCCTCCGACTGGAACAAGGGGATGGTGTTCCCGGGCGTCCAGGAGTCGACCTGGACGTACGACAAGAAGGCCCGGGAGTACTACTACCACCGCTTCTACGCATTCCAGCCGGACCTCAACATGGACAACCCCGCGGTGCGCACCGAGGTGCGGCGCATCATGGGTTTCTGGCTCCAGCTGGGGGTGGCGGGCTTCCGGGTGGACGCGGTCCCCTTCGTCATCGAGAGCACCATTCCGGGAAAGGAGCAGGGGAAGCTCCACTTCGAGTACCTGTCCGAGATGCGCCGCTTCCAGCAGTGGCGCGTGGGCGACTCCATCCTCCTGGGCGAGGCGAACGTGGTCCCGGAGGACGCCTGCAGGTATTTCGGCGAGGACGGGGGGACCGGGATCCACATGATGTTCAACTTCTGGGTCAACCAGCACCTGTTCTACGCGCTCGCCACGGCGGACACCGCCCCGCTGGTGGAGGCGCTGCGCGCCACGAGCGGGATCCCCCACACGGCCCAGTGGGCGCAGTTCCTCCGCAACCACGACGAGCTGGACCTGGGGCGCCTCAGCGACGAGCAGCGCGAGAAGGTGTTCGCGCGATTCGGGCCGGAGGAGCGGATGCAGCTCTACCACCGCGGCATCCGCCGCCGCCTGGCCCCCATGCTGGGCGACCGTCCCCAGCTGGAGCTCGCCTACAGCCTGCTCTTCTCCCTTCCCGGCACTCCCGTGATCCGCTACGGCGACGAGATCGGGATGGGCGACGACCTGTCGCTCCCCGAGCGGGCGGCGGTCCGCACCCCCATGCAGTGGTCCGACGAACCCCACGGCGGCTTCTCCACGGCGGAGAAGACGGTGGAGCCCGTGATCGACGACGGGGTCTGGGGCTACCCCCGGGTGAACGTGGAGGCGCAGCACCGCGACCCGGAGTCCATGCTCAACTGGACGGCGCGGATGATCCGGATGCGGAAGGAGTGCCCGGAGATCGGCTGGGGGAGCTGGGAGATCCTGGACACCGGGTGCCCCCAGGCGCTCGCCATGCGCTATGACTGGCGCGGCAACTCGCTGCTGGTGGTGCACAACTTCGACACCAAGCCGCACGAGATCGAGCTGAGGACGGGGGTGGAGCGCGGCGACCGGCTGGTGAACCTGATCGTGGAGGAGGAGAGCTGCGCCGGGGAGGACGGCGTCCACCGGATCGTGCTGGACGCCTTCGGCTACCACTGGTACCGCGTCGGCGGGCTGAACTACGCCATCCGCCGGGAGCGGGCGTAGCCGGGGCGGGCGCCCGGGGACCCGTGCAGGGCGGGTCCAGCCCGCGTCGCGCGGGCTGGACCGCTTGAGGGATGCCGGTGTACACATTAGAATACACATAGATACATTTGGGCACGCTTACCCCCGAGGGCGAACGATGGCGACGCTCACCGCCCGGATCGACGACTGGCTGGACGAAGAGGTCCGCGAATTCTGGAAGGCTCTCGGCGAGGGACCCAGTTCCGGCTTCCGCCACGTCGTGGAGGAGTGGTGGACGCTGCAGAACCTCCCGGGGCTGGAGTTCCGCGACGGGGTTTCCGGGCGCCGGGCAGGGATCCGCAACGGGCCGGACGTGTGGGAGGTCGTAATGGTGGCCCGCGATTATGATGGCGACCTGGACGCGCTCGACGGCCACTTCGGCGGACTCCTGCCGAGAGAAGCGCTCGGGCAGGCGCTGGAGTATGCCGGCCGGTTTCCGGCCGAGGTAGACAGGAGGATCGAGGAGAACCTGCGCATCGAGCGGCTGCTCGGCGGGAGCCGGCGCTGATGCCCCTGGGGCCCGGGCTGCTGTTCGACGAGCACGTGAACGTCGCCGCGTGCCGGCAGCTCCAGGCCGCGGGTGTGGACGTGGTGCACGCCCTGGAGGTGGGGCTCGCCAGCACTCCGGACCCCGACATCCTCCGGTGGGCGATCGCGCAGGACCGGATCGTCGTGACCCGGAACTATCAGGACTTCGCCCCGCTGGTTCAGAACCTGGCCTCGCGCTCCGTGGAGTTTCCAGGCGTCCTCTTCCTGTCCACCTCGATCCGGCAGAGCGATGCGGGCGCCCACGTCCGGGCGGTCCTGAAGTGGATCGAGTCTTACGAGGCGGGCGACAGCGGCGGCGTGGGGAGCTTCGCCTGGCTGTTCTGAACCGCCTGCGGGGTCAGGAACACGAGCGGCCGGGACCCTGCCCTCGCAGTCCCCGCACGCCCTGCCGCAGGGCGCGACGACCTCCACCCCCGCAGCATTGAGGCAAGCGCCGCTTTTCGTTATATTTACTAGCTGATCGGCAGCACCCCGACGCCCCGCGGCCCCTGCTGGCGGGGCGTTCGACTTTCGAGGAGGCAGGTCCGTGAGCAGCAACCTAGCAGAGCAGGTCCGCCGGCGGCGGACGTTCGCCATCATCTCGCACCCGGACGCGGGGAAGACCACGCTGACGGAGAAGCTCCTCCTGTACGGCGGGGCCATCCACCTGGCCGGGAGCGTCAAGGCGCGCCGGGCGGCGCGGCACGCCACCTCGGACTGGATGCAGATGGAGCAGGAGCGCGGCATCTCCGTGACCTCCTCCGTCCTCCAGTTCGAGTACGAGGGGTACGCGGTGAACCTGCTGGACACCCCGGGGCACGCCGACTTCTCCGAGGACACCTACCGGACGCTGATCGCCGCGGACAGCGCGGTGATGCTCCTGGACAACCGCAAGGGCGTGGAGGAGCGCACCCGGCAGCTCTTCGAGGTCTGCCACCGCCGGCGCACGCCCATCTTCACCTTCGTCAACAAGTGCGACCGCCCCGGCGCGGACCCGCTGCAGCTGCTGGACGACGTGGAGCGCGACCTGGGGCTGCGCTGCTACCCCGTCACCTGGCCGATCACCGCGGGCGACCGCCTGGTGGGCGTGTACGACCGCGAGGAGCGCCGGATCCACCTCTTCGAGCGGGGCGTGGACCACGGGCAGACGCGCGTGGGGACCCGGGTGGGGAGCCTGGACGACGACTCGGTGCGGGAGATGATAGGCGAGGAAGCGCACGAGAAGCTCCTGGCCGACATCGAGCTGCTGGACATGGCGGGCGAGGAGTTCGACCCGGAGGCGTTCCTGGCCGGCGAGGTGTCGCCCACCTTCTTCGGGAGCGCGATGACCAACTTCGGCGTGGAGCCCTTCCTCCGGAAGTTCCTGGTCCGCGCCCCTGCCCCCACCCCGCGGGAGTCGAGCACGGGCGAGGTGAAGCCGGAGGACCCGGACTTCACCGGGTTCGTGTTCAAGATCCAGGCGAACATGGACCCCAAGCACCGCGACCGCATCGCCTTCGTGCGGGTGTGCTCCGGGCGGTTCGAGGCGGGGATGCAGGTGCGGCACGTCCGCACCGGGAAGCAGATCCGCCTGGCCGCTCCCACCCAGTTCCTGGCGCGGGAGCGGACGCACGTGGAGGAGGCGTGGCCCGGCGACGTGATCGGGATCCACGACCGCGGCAACCTGCGCATCGGCGACACCCTCTCGGGGAACGGGAGCCTGGAGTTCGGGGGGATCCCCCGCTTCTCGCCGGAGCACTTCGCGCGGATCGTGGTGTCCGACCCCATGCGCCGCAAGCAGCTGGACACCGGGCTGCAGCAGCTCTCCGAAGAGGGGGCCGCGCAGGTGTTCTACGCCGAATCCATCGTGGGCCCCGCCCCCATCGTGGGCGCCGTGGGGCAGCTCCAGTTCGACGTGATGCTCCACCGGCTGGAGCACGAGTACGGCGTCAAGGCGCGCCTGGAGCCGCTCTCGTACCGCTTCGCCCGCTGGGTGGAGGGTCCCGAGGCGGAGATCCGCCGCGTGGCATCGGAAGGGTACGGGCGCACCATGGTGTTCGACTCCAGGGAGCGCCCGCTGATCCTCTTCGACACCGAGTGGACGCTGAAGACTACGGTGGAGCGGGAGAAGGATCTCCGGTTCTTCGACGTGGCGCCGTAGCCGCACGCAGCCGCGGACGCAGAGACATGGGAGGCCGGGGGACGATTCGTCCCCCGGCCTCGTGTTTCACGGGCTCCGCGGACCGGCAGGCGAAGAGCATGCAGGTTCATTGCTTGTGCAAACATGGAACAACACTTGCAGCCCCCTCCAGTCCCCTGACCGCCCGGAGCTCCGGGAGGGAGGCGAACCGCGCCGGACGCGACGTCGGGCGCCCTGAACTGGAGGAAACCGAATGAGCATCAACGAACGGGACCGCGAGGTCCCCCTGGAACGCGACCGCACCCTCCGCGACGACCAGGCGGAGAGGGATGCGCGGCTGACGCTCTCCGAGGAGGAGCTGGCCGTGGGCAAGCGCCGCATGGAGGCGGGCGAGGTGGAGATCGACAAGCGGGTCGAGACCCGGCACGTCAGCGAGCAGGTGCCGCTGTCCCACGACGAGGTGACCATCGAGCGCCGGCCCATCGAGCCGGGGATGCACGCCTCCGCCCGCATCGCCGAGGAGGAGATCCGCGTGCCGCTCTCCGAGGAGGAGGCGGTGGTGCAGAAGCGGGTGGTGCCGAAGGAGGAGCTGGTGGTCCGCAAGCAGCAGGTCGAGGAGACCGAGATGGTCGAGGCCGACCTCCGCCGCGAGCGGGTGGACGTGGACACGGAGGGCGACGTCCGCGAGCGCCGGTAGCCTGCCGGCGGGCACAGGCCGCCCCGAAGCACGAGCCCCCGCCGGGAGATCCCGGCGGGGGCTCCGTGTCACTGCACCGTGACCACGCCCACCATCCCGCCGGTGAAGCTGCTGGAGTGCGGCCGGCAGCGGAACCGGTACGTCCCCGGGGTGGCGAAGGTCACGCTGAAGCTGTCCGCGTCCGAGGCCAGGGTATGCTCGACCCAGCTCCCGGAGGGGTTCTCCGGCGTCACGGTGTGCGAGCCGCTCACCCACTCGAACCGGACGGTGCCGCCCGCGGGGATGGTGACGGTCTCGGGAGAGAACGAGGTCCCCTGCGCCCGCACGACCGCGGGGCCGCCCGCGCTCCCCTGCACCGTCCAGCTCACGGTCGCGGTCCCCCCCGCGGTCACGCTGGTGGTCTTCCCCGCCGTCTCGCCGCCCATGGCGAACCCCTGCGGGAGCTGCTGCAGGGTGAGCGTGTAGCCGCCCGCCTGCAGGTTGTCGAACCGCGCCTGCCCGTTGCTCCCCGTGGTCCGCGCCGCGCCGCCGGAGATCGCCACTGCGGCCCCCGGCACGCCGGCTCCCGCGGCGCTGACCTGCGCGACCACGGAGCCCGTCGTGGGGCCCGGATCCGTGCCGCCGCCTCCGCCGCTGCACGCCGCCGCCGCGCCGGAGCCCAGCACCGCGGCCGCCACCGCCAGGAGCACTCGCACTCGCTTGCCGTTCATGTCGCCACCCTGGAGCAGGAGGATGAGAGGTGAAACCCACCCGCTCCCCGGGGCAAGCGGCGCTCCGCTCCTGCCCGGTGGGCGGAACGACGCGCAAGCCGCTGTGGCGTATCGTGTTGTGGAAGCCTGGGAAACGGACGGGGATGCGGGGGAGCGGCGGCCGGTGTCGCGTTACGGGACAGGGCGCCTGCGGGCGCTACAGCGGGGGCTCACCCCTCCAGCCCCGCGGCGATGGCGCGCATGGCGACGGCCTCGGCGGCGGCGCCCATGACGTCGAACCCCTCGGCCGCGTCGAGGAGCGCCTCGCGCGCGTCCGCCGGCTTCCCCGCGTCGCGCAGGAGAAGGCCGCGGTCGCGCTGCACGTCCGCCCGGAGGAGCGGGTCCGCGTGGTCGCGGGCGATGGACAGCGCCTCGTCCAGCCTGGCGATGGCCAGGTCGTCCCGGCCGGAGGCGCGGGCCGCGGCGGCCAGCACCCGGGTGGCGTGCGCAACCCCCACCGGGTCGCCCATCCGCTCGAAGCGGCCCAGGGCGCGCCGCGCCATCCACTCCGCCAGCGTGCCGTCGCCCGACTGTGCGCGCAGCAGGGCCCGCTCGGTCTCGGCGTTGGCGATCACGTCCTCGCTCCAGCGCCTCGCGGGCGGCTCCGCCCCGTCGCCATCCTCCTCCGCGCCGCCGTACTCCACCGCCCGCAGGAAGTGCGCGTCGGCGTCCCCGGGGAAGCCAAGGTCGCGATAGGAGAGGCCCAGGTTGTAGTGAGTCTGCGCGAGCCCCAGGAGGTTGCCCAGCCGCTGGTATGCCGCGAGCGCGCGCTGGTAGTAGGTGAGCGCCAGGTCGCGCCGCCCACGGACGTTGGCGAGCACTCCCAGGTTGTTGCTGGCCCGCGCGGTGAACTCCTCGTCCTCCTGCTCCGAAGCGTAGTCCAGCAGCTCGGCGAAGCGCTGCTCCGCCTCCTCGGCCCGCCCCGACTCGAACAGCAGGTTCCCCACGAGGTTCACCACCTCCGCGGCGAGCCGGCGGTCTCCACGGCGGCGCGCGGCCGGCTCCACCTGCACCGCGAGGGCCAGCGCGCGCGCGACGTCGCCGAGGCGCCTGGACGCCGCGGCGTACGCGTAGCCGAGCTCGGGCTCGCCGAGCAGCTGCTCCCGGGAGAGGGACGCGCCGTACTCCGCGAGACGGCGCCACTCGCCGGTCGCGCGGAGCCTGCGCGCCATCTCTACCGTCAGGGCGGAGGTGGAGGGGGTCGACACGGGGTCCGGCGTCGGTTCGCGGTCAGTAGCCGCCGGCCAGCGCGTAACGGCTGAAGCCGGTGATCTCCGCCTTCGCCTCGCGCAGGTCCTCCAGCTTCACCGTCCCCATCCGGGACCAGGGCTGCCCCGCGCGCCCCTGGTGCCAGAAGCCGAACTCCCGCTCGAAGCGCTCGTCGCGGTCGTCCACCGTGCCGTCGCCGTTGTAGTCGCGGTCGGCCCAGCGGTACGAGACGCGGAGCTCGGCCGGGTGGTCCGGGTCGAAGCGGAGCCCCGACGGCTCGAAGCGGAAGTCGAAGCGGGCCGGGTCCACCACCGTGATGGTGATGCGCACCGTGTCTCCCCGCTGGAAGCGGCGGCCGTCCGGACGGCGGAGCAGCCCGTTCCCCGGGATCCGGAACTCCAGGCACTTCTCGTAGCCGTAGCCGTTGTTCACGTAGCGGATCTCGGCGCGGGCGTTGTCGCCGACGCGCGCCACGAACGAGACCGTCTGCGACTCCAGCGGCGGAGTCCCCTCCGCGGCCCGCAGGAAGACCAGCTCGTCCTCGGCGCGCGGACGGTCGCCGGAGCCGGCGGGGTCTCCACACCCGGCGGCGAGGAGGAGGGCGAGCAGAAGGAGCGGGCGTACGAGGCGGATCTTCGACATGGCACCATGCTTCAGGGGGGTGGAGGGCGCGCGGCACACACCGCTGCAGGGCAAGCGGCGCGCCCCCGAAAAACCGCGCCAGTGCTGCATTGCGGCCCGCCGCGCTGTCGCGGCCCGGGACGCCTGTCTCATTCCGGCACACCCTCCTCCACCTCGTCCAGCAGCCGGTACAGGCGCGAGCGGGAGATGCGGAGCGCCTCGGCGGCCGCGCTCTTGTTGCCGTCCATCTGCTCCATCATCGCCACGGCGGCGGCGCGCTCGATCTCGTCCATGGGAGCCGGGAACGGGATCGGCCCGCCGCGCGCGGCCGGGGAGGCGGCGCGGGCGCGGGGGAACAGGTCCGCCGGGTCGAGCACGCCATCGCCCAGGAGCAGGGCGCGCTCGATCCCGTTGCGCAGCTCGCGCACGTTCCCGGGCCAGGAGTGCGCCAGCAGGGCGCGGCGGAGCGGCGGGTCCAGCGGCGGGACGGGGAGGTCGTACTGCCGGGCCAGGGTGCGCAGGAAGTGCTCGGCGAGGAGGATCACGTCCTCCCCGCGGTCGCGGAGCGGCGGGAGGTGGATGGGGACCACGCTGAGGCGGTAGAACAGGTCCTCCCGGAACTCCCCGCGCGCCACGGCGTCCTCCAGCTCCACGTGCGTCGCGGCGACGATCCGCACGTCCACCTCGCGCGGGCGGAGGGCCCCCAGCCGCCGCACCTCCTTGTCGTCCAGGACCTTGAGGAGCTTCCCCTGGAGCGCCAGGGGGAGGTCGCCGATCTCGTCCAGGAAGAGCGTCCCGCCGTGCGCCGCCTCGAACAGCCCCGGCTTGGCCGTGCGGGCGTCGGTGAAGGCTCCCCTCTCGTGCCCGAAGAGCTCCGACTCCAGCAGCCCGGCGGGGATCGCGGTGCAGTTCAGCTCCACGAAGGGCTGCGCCGCGCGGGGGCCGTTGTAGTGGATGGCCTGCGCCAGGAGCTCCTTCCCCGTCCCCGTCTCGCCGGTCAGCAGCACGGTGGCCCGGTCGCGGGGGATGATGCGGGAAGCCCGGTCCAGCGCCGCGCGCAGCAGCGGACTCTCCCCCACCACCCGGCCGAAGTCGAAGGCGGCGCGCTCCGCGGCGGCGTGCCTCCCCCCGGCCGCGCGGGCGTCCCGCCGCCGCGCCCGCTCCGCCACCTCCGAGCGCAGGGCGTCCAGGTCGCCGGGGAGGGCGAAGT
>DASYWD010000319.1 GCA_035936415.1 Longimicrobiaceae bacterium | reverse complement strand
GCCGCGGTGGACCTCCACCCCGGCCGGGGCGTCGTACGCCGTGCCGGGCCGCACCAGCGCGCGGACCCGGTGGCCCTTCGCGGCGGCGAGCTGCGCCACCCAGCGGCCGATGCCGCCCGAGGCGCCCAGAACGAGAAGATGCATGGTGATCCGTGTCTCGGGAAAAGGGGGATGTCCCTGCGCGTCGTGGTCATGCCCGGTCTCGGGGGTCATTCTACCGCCCCGGCCCCGCCGCCGGCACTGGAAGGCGCCGGCCGGGCGACGCAGGAAGGGTAGAGCGGGGCGCTTTATCGGCGCTTAACCGGGGGTGCCGGAGGTCATTTAAGCGGGTGTTGAAGCGGGGACGGATACCCTTGTTCGCAGCACCAGGCGGGCACCGCAGCGCCGCCCGGGCCGCTCGAACCCCGAACCCGACCAGACGCACATGACCACCATCTCGCAGGACACGTCCGCCGCGCCCCGCCTCGCCGGGACCGCGCGCCTCGCCATCGCGGCGCTGGGCGGCATCGTCGCCGCTTCGGTGCTGATGATGGTCCGCATGTACTCCGTCGCCGGTGAGGTCGCGCCTCCCATCTTCGCCTTCGCGCTGCTCCCGGCGGTCGCCGCGGTGGGCGTGTGGCGCCGCCGGCGCTGGGCGGCCTGGCTCGGCGCGGTGGCCGGCGCGGCCATCGTGCTGATGATCGCGCCACACCTCGCCCACATCCTGGCCGTCCCCGCGGACGTGACCTTCACCCCGGCCGTCCTCCTGGCCGCCTTCGCGCTCACCGCCGCGGTGCTGGCCACGCTCACGGCGGTGCAGCACCGCCGCCCGGCGCGGGGGACGGGCCTCGTCCCCCGCTGGGTCCCGGTCAAGCTGGGCGCGGTGGGCGGACTGCTGGCCGGCATCTTCCTCATGGCCTCGCTCCCGCAGGCGGGCTCGGCCGCGGTCAGCCCCGAGCTCCTGTCCCGGCTCCCGGCGGTGGAGGCGGAGAAGTTCGATTTCGTGCAGCGGGAGGTCCGCGTCCGCGCGGGAGAGACCGTGGCGCTCCGCCTGGAGAACCGCGACGCCGCGAGCCACAGCTTCGACCTGGACGAGGCCGACGTGCACGTCCTCATGCCCCCGGGCGAGACCGCCCTCGCCGTGTTCACGGCGCCGGAGCCGGGCACCTACACCTTCTACTGCGCCCCGCACTACGACCGGGGGAGCGGGAAGGGGATGAAGGGCACCCTCATCGTGGAGCCCTGAGCGGCCCCCCTAACACGGCCCCGCTCCCCGGCACGGCGCACCGCCGTCCGGCGGAGCGGGGCCACCACGCGACGGAGCCAATGCCTGTCGACACCGATACCGGGAGCGCGCGGGAGACCGTGCAGGCGGTCGTCCTGGCGGGGACCAGCCGGATCCCCTACCGCCGCGCCGGGAGTGGCGAGCACGTGCTGTTGCTGCAGGGCGCCGCGCAGGGTGGCGATGCCCCCCCGCTGCTGGCCGCCGTGGCGCGGCGCTTCCGGGTGTTCGTCCCGGAGCTGCCGGGCGACGGCCGGCCGGGGGACGCTCCCCTGGCGGCGCGACTGCGGGGCTTCCTGGATGGCGCGGGGCTCCGGCGGGTCCACCTGGTCGCCGACGAGGCATCGGCCGCGGAGGCGCTCTGGCTCGCCCTCTCCGAGCCCGAGCGCGTGCACCGGCTGGCGATCGTGCTGGCGGAGAACGCGGACCCCGCCTTCCCGGCGGGGCTGCCGCTGGAGCGCTTCGCGCAGAGCGGACAGCCGCTCCTGGTGGTGCGCCGGGAGGCGGCTCCGCGGGACGGCGGGGGGGCCGGCGAGGCGTCGGCGGACGAGCGGATCGTGCGCTTCCTGGCGGGCGGTGCGGAGGGCGACGCGGCGGCGGGGAAATGACTTGCCTTCGCGTCGGCCCGCGCCGATTATTCAGCGGGCCGCCGCCGCGTCCGCCCCGCGGCGGCCCTTCCCGCGGCTCGCCCCGCAGCATCCGCCACGCAGGACCCCCTCCCGCCCATGTCCGTTTCCGCCGAGCCGCAGA
The DNA here is from genome assembly GCA_035936415.1 of Longimicrobiaceae bacterium. Lineage (NCBI taxonomy): Bacteria > Pseudomonadati > Gemmatimonadota > Longimicrobiia > Longimicrobiales > Longimicrobiaceae > Longimicrobiaceae bacterium. Next base: position 2,111 of record DASYWD010000319.1, on the reverse strand, counting down.
TCGCCGTGCCGGGCATCTTCCCCGACGCACAGGGCAGGGCCGTCCCCGGGCTCCCGGTGAGCCTCACGCGCTTCGTCGGCCGCGCGGAGGAGGTCGCGCTCGTGCGCGAGCTCCTCGCGGGAACCCGGCTGCTCACGCTCACCGGGCCCGGCGGGAGCGGGAAGACGCGGCTGGCGCTGGAGGTCGCCCGCGGGGCGGCCGTCGCGGAGGGGCGGGAGGTCTGGTGGGTCGAGCTGGCCGGGCTGTCGGACGGGGCGCACGTCGCCCAGGCGGTCGCGACGGCCCTGCGGATCGCGGAAGAGCCCGGCCGCGCGCCGGAGGACCGGCTCGCCGACGTGGTGGGCGACCGGCCCGGCCTCCTGGTCCTCGACAACTGCGAGCACGTGGTGGACGCCTGCGCGCGCCTGGCCGACCGGCTGCTGCGCGCCTGCCCGCGGCTCCAGCTCGCCGCCACCAGCCGCGAGGCGCTCGGGGTCACCGGCGAGACCGCCTGGCTGGTCCCGCCGCTCTCGCTCCCGCCGGACGCGGCGTCGCTCACCGCCGCCTCGCTGGAGGGCTCCGAGGCCGTGGAGCTCTTCGTGGAGCGGGCGCGCGCGGTCGTCCCCACCTTCGGCCTGACCGACGCCAACGCCGCCGCCGTCGCGCGGATCTGCCGGCGGCTGGACGGCGTCCCCCTGGCCATCGAGCTGGCCGCCGCGCGCGTGAAGGTGCTCGCCCCCGCGCAGATCGTGGAGCGGCTGGACGACTGCTTCGCCGTGCTCGTGCACCGCGGCCGCACCGCGCTCCCGCGGCACCAGACCATCCGCGCCACCATCGACTGGAGCTACGAGCTCCTCTCCCCCCCGGAGCGCCTCCTGCTGCAGCGCCTTTCCGTGTTCGCAGGCGGCTTCACGCTGGAGGCCGCCGAGGCCGTCTGCCCCGGCGACGGGATCGAGGAGTGGGAGGTGCTCGACCTGCTGGCCGCGCTGGTGGAGCGCTCGCTGGTGGTCATGCGCGAGCGGGGCGAAACGGCCCGCTACCAGCTGCTGGAGGTGGTGCGGCAGTATGCCGCCGGGTGCATGGCGGAAACGGGCGCGGAGGCGGCCGACGCGGTGGCCCGCCGCCACGCGCGCTTCTTCGCCGAGCTCGCCGAGGCGGCGGGACCCCGGCTGTACGTCCTCGAGGCGCCCGAGCTGCTGGACGTGGTCCGGGCCGAGCACGACAACCTGCGCGGCGCCCTCGAGTGGTCGCTGCGGCGCGGTGTCGACGCGGAGCTGGCGCTGCGTCTCTCCGGAGGGCTCTGGCCGTTCTGGCTGCACCGGGGCCACTGGAGCGAGGGGGTCCGGTGGATGGACGAGGTGCTCGCCGCGGCCGGCCCGCCGTGTGTCGAGGCCCGGGCGGCGCGCGCGATCCTCGGCGCGGGCGCGCTGGGGTGTGCGATCGGCGACCTGCAGCGGTCGCGAGAACGGCTGGAAGAGGCGGAGCGCCTCTGGCGCGCTCTCGCCGACCCCCGCGCCCTGGCGCTGAACCTTTCGGTGCTGGCGCAGCTGCACGTGCACCTGGGCGACAACGAGGTGGCGCTCCTCCGGGCGCGGGAGTCCGTGGCCACGGCGCGCCAGTCGGGGGATCCCTACGTGCTGTCGTTCACCCTCTCCACCGCGCTGGGCTTCGTGCACGCCTTCCGCGGGGAGGCGGCGCAGGGCGACGGCTACTGCGGCGAGGGGCAGGAGATCGCCCTGCGCGAGGGCTACCAGTGGGGCGTGCTTTTCGCTTCCTTCTCGCGCGCCATGATCGCGTGGATGGGCGGCGACCTGGACGGCGCCGACGTCCACGCGACCGCGTGCGTGCGCGCGATGCACCGCCTGGACAACCCCTGGTTCGTCCCCCGGGCGCTGATCGTCCCCGCGGCGGTCGCCCTGCACCGGGGCGAGCTGCCCCGGGCGGCCCGGCTCCTGGGCGCGGCGGAGACGCAGTGCGCCACCATCGGAGCACGGCTGATGGGTGTCGAGCAGCCGCTCTTCGACGGCCTGCTGGCGTCGGTGCGCGAGGCGCTCGGGGAGGACGGGTTCGCCCGCGCCTGGGCGGAGGGCGCCGCGCTCGGCGAGGCGGCGTCGCTGGCGGAGGCGGAAGGG
>DASYWD010000318.1 GCA_035936415.1 Longimicrobiaceae bacterium | reverse complement strand
GCTCGGCCAGAACGTCCAGCTCGGAGTAGCTCAGCGTGCGCCCTCCGCAGACCAGGGCCGTGGCCGCGGGGGTGCGGCGCGCCTGGGCCTCGAAGAAGCGGTGCAGCAGCGCGTGCGAGAGCTCCGGGGCGGGCCCGTCCTGGGCCACGCGCTCCAGGAGGTGGCGCCGCTCCTCCGGGGCGAGCAGGGCCACGGCGCCCACCGGCTGCTCCGGCGCGGAGGCGAACGCTTCCAGCACCCGCACCAGCCGCTCCCCGAACCGCTCCACCCACTCCGCCTCGAAGAGGTCGGCGTCGTACTCCACGGAGGCGAGGAGGCCGTCCGCGGTCTCCGCCATGGCGAGGGTGAGGTCGAACTGCGCCGCCCGCCGCGGGAGCGGGAGCGACCCGGCGCGGAGGCCGCCGAAGTCCATGGAGGCGCCCTCCTCCCCCAGGAGGAAGGAGGCGGCGTCGCCCAGCCGGACCGCCCGGTGCAGCACGAACATCGCCTGGAAGAGCGGCGACCGGCTGGGGTCGCGCTCCACGCCCAGGCGCTCCACCAGGAGCGGGAACGGGAAGCCCTGGTGCGTCAGCGCTCCGACCACCGCGTCCCGGGCCCGCGCGATCCCCTGCTCGCAGGTGGTCTCCGCGTCGAACCGGCCGCGCAGGACGACGGGGTTCACGAAGTAGCCCACCACGTCCGCGAGGTCCGCGTGCACCCGGTTGGCCGCGGGCGTCCCCACCAGGACCTCCTCCTGCCCCGTGTACCGGTGCAGGAGCGCCTGGAAGGCGGCCAGGAGGACCGCGAAGCGCGTCGCGCCCCGCTCCCGCCCCACCGCCGCCAGCCGGTCCGCCAGCTCCGCCGGGACGTGGAAGGTGTGCGAGGCGCCGCGGTGCGCCTGCACCGGCGGGCGGAACGGGGCGGGAGACAGCTCCAGCACCTCGGGCGCGCCCGCCAGCTCCCCGACCCAGTACGCCTCGTCCTCCGCTCCCTCCCGGACGCGGGCGGCCTCGCGGTGCACGAAGTCGGTGTACCGCGCCCGCGGCTCCGGGAGGGCGGCCGGGGCGCCCGCGCGCTCCGCCGCGTACAGCGTGCGGAGCTCGTCCAGCACCACCTCGAGCGACCAGAAGTCGACGGCGACGTGGTGGACCGCCACCAGCATCACCGCCTCGTCCGCGGAGCGGGAGAACACCCGCACGCGCAGCGGCCGTCCTTCCCCGAGGTCGAAGGGGCGGTCCGCCTCCTCCGCCAGGCGCTCGCCGAGCTCCGCCTCGCTCCAGGCGGAGGCGTCGACCGCGGCGAAGTCCGCCCCCGCCGCGGGGAGGATCGTCTGCACGGGGTCGCCTCCCTCCGCGGAGTACGCGGTGCGGAGCGCCGGGTGGCGCTCGGCCAGGGCGTCCCAGGCGCGCCGGAGCGCCGGGAGGTCCACCTCGCCGCGCAGGCGCAGCGCGCGTCCGAGGTTGTAGGCCGCGCTCCCCGGGTCCAGCCGGTTCAGGAACCAGAGGGCGCGCTGCCCGTGCGACAGCGGGTGCGTGCTCCCCGCGGGGGCGGCCGGAAGGGGCTCGGCGGCCTCGTCGTCGAGGCGGGCCGCCACCTCCCGCGCGATCCCGGCGAGGGTCGGCCCCTCCAGGAGGAAGGCGTCGTCCAGGCGCACCTCCAGGCGGCTCTCGATGACGTGGCGCAGCTCCACCGCGCCGAGCGAGTCCAGCCCCAGGGCGCCCATCGGCCGGTCCGGCTCCAGCTCCGCGGCCGGCACGCGGAGGACGCGCGCCGCGGCGGCGCGCAGGAAGCCCTCCAGCAGCCCGACGCGCTCCTCCGGCGGCGCGCAGAGGAGCGCAGCCCGGTCCAGGACGGGCTCCGCCGCGCCCTCCGCCTCCCCGTCCGGGGCGGCCAGGACGCTCCGTCCCACCTCGTTCAGAGTCCCCTCCAGGAAGCCGTTGCGGCAGGCGTACCGCTGGATCTTGCCGCTGGAGGTCTTGGGGACGGAGAGGGGGCGGACCAGGACCACGGCGTGGCACTGCAGCTCGTGCTCCTCGGAGACGGCGCGGCGCACCGCGTCCACCACCTCCGCCACGCGGGCCTCGTCCAGCCGGTGGAGCGCCTCGCGCCGCAGCTCCATCACCAGCACCAGCCGCTCCGCCGCCGCGTCTCCCTCCGCGGGGAGCGCGAAGGCGGCGCTGCACCCCGCGTGCAGCGCGGGGTGCGCGGCCTCGGCGGTGCGCTCCAGGTCGTGCGGGTAGTAGTTGCGGCCGCGGACGATGACCAGGTCCTTTAGGCGGCCGGTGACGAAGAGCTCGCCGTCGCGCACGAAGCCCAGGTCGCCGGTGCGCAGGAACGGCCCCTCGCCGGAGCCGGCCAGGTACGCGCCGAACGTCTCCGCGGTGGCCTCCGGCGCGTTCCAGTAGCCGTCGGCCACGTGGGGGCCGCTCACCAGGATCTCGCCTACCTCCCCCTCGGCGCACTCGCCCAGGGTGTCGGGACGGGCGACGGCGATGCGCTGCTCCAGGAGGGTGCGGCCGCACCCCACCAGCGGCCTCCCCCCTTCCGCCTCCACCGCCCGGTCCCGCGCCAGCGCGTCCGGGTCGAAGGAGCGGATGGTCGGCGGGGCGGACTTCCGGCTCCCGGTGACGATGAGGGTCGCCTCCGCCAGCCCGTAGCAGGGGAAGAACGCCTCCCTGCGGAACCCCGCGGGAGCGAACGCCTCCGCGAAGCGGTCCAGGGTGGCGGAGGAGATGGGCTCCGCGCCGTTGAAGGCGAGCGTCCAGGTGCCGAGGTCGAGCCCGGCGCGCTCCTCCGGCGTGGTCCGCTGGACGCACAGGTCGTAGGCGAAGTTGGGGCCCCCGCTGGTGTGCGCTCCGAAGCGGGAGATGGTCTCCAGCCAGCGGACCGGGCGCTTGAGGAACGACACCGGGGACATCAGCACGCACGGCGCGCCCAGGTAGAGCGGGTGCAGGACGTTCCCGATCAGCCCCATGTCGTGGTAGAACGGGAGCCACCCCATGATGGTGAGCCCGCGCTCCACCCACTCCGGGGTGTGCCCGAACGCTTCCCGGATCATCCGCTCGTTGTAGAGCAGGTTCCGGTGCGTCACCCGGACCCCCTTGGGGGTGGAGGTGGAGCCGGAGCTGTACTGCAGGAAGGCGAGGGTGTCCTCCGTCACCCCGGGATCGGCCCACTCCGCCGCCAGCTCGGCCGGGACCTCGTCGGTGGCGATCCAGGCCATGGCCCCGGCGCCGGGGAGGCTCTCCCGGTGCGCCGCGAGCGAGGCGAGCATCCCGGAGGTGGTGAGGACCGCGGCCGCCCGCGCGTCGGCGGCGATGGCCTGCAGCCGGCCGAGCGAGCGGTTCTGCCGCGGCGGGTACGCGGGGACCGCGACGGCCCCCGCGTACAGGCAGCCGAAGTAGGCCGCGATGAACTCCAGCCCCGGGGGGTAGAGGAGGAGGACGCACCGGTCCCGCGCGCCGCCGGCCTGCAGGCGCGCGGCGATGCCGCGCGCCCGTGCATCCAGCTCACCGTAGGTCAGCCGGGTCTCTTCGCCCTCGGCGTCGCCGAGGAAGGTGTACGCCCAGCCGTCCGGCCGGGTGTCGGCCCGGTGCCGGAGGAGCTCGACGAGGGTCGAGGAGGAGCAGGTGGAATCGACGGAAAGCATGCGGTTGCGGTGCGGTTCGGGAACGCTTTTCTCAGACCTGGTCGCGGCTGACCGGCTCGGACATTCCGGCCAGGATCCTCCGGGGGCCGCGGAAGGGGCTCCGGCCGTGCGCGACCGTCATGTTGTCGAGCATCAGCACGTCCCCCCTGCGCCAGGGGAAGACGACCGTCTCCTCGTCGTAGATGGCGCGGAGGGCGTCCATCACCTCCGGCTCGATGGGGGTCCCGTCGCCGTAGTAGGTGTTGCCGGGGAGGTCCTCCTCGGCGAACGAGGCCAGGAGCGCCTCGCGCACCGTGGGCTCCAGGGTGGTCACGTGGAAGAACACGGCGTGGTTGAACCAGAGCTCCTCGCCCGTGACGGGGTGGCGGACGAAGGCGGGGCGCACGGCGCGCGTCCGCAGGCGGTCGCCGTCCTTCCACTCCGGCTGGAGCCCGGCGCCCTCGCAGTACGCCTCCACCTCGCGCGGGTCCTCGGTCTGGAAGACGTTCTGCCAGCTCAGGCCCACGCCGCCGCCGTAGTTGCGCACGTACATCACCCCCTTCTCGGCGAAGCGGCGGCGGATCTCCTCGGGGAGCCGCTTCCCCACCCTGCGGGTGTCCGCCAGGGGGGTCTCGCCGCCCTCCTGGGGCTCGACGTCGCACATGAAGAAGATCTTCCGGGGCCAGGTGTGCTGGTACGAGTTCTCGTTGTGCAGGAAGATCGGCTGGCTGGCCGGGTGCTCGGTGGAGGTGTAGACGTTCCCGCTCACCTGGCTGCGCGGCGACGACCGCTCCCGGTACTCCAGAAGCTCCCCGGAAACCGCGGCGATGAACCGCTCGAAGTCGTCCGGGGTCTCCATCCGGAAGCCGCGGAACAGGATCCCCCCGTGCTCGAGGAGCTGCGCGTCGAGGCGCTTCGCCTCCGCGCGCGCCCAGCTCACCAGGTCCACGTCGTCGGCGGCGGGCTCCACCACCAGGGGGACTCCCCCGTCGGGGAACATGGGGTGGGAGCGGGTGACGCTCTCCTCGCTGGCTACGGCGGTGCGGCGCTTGATCGCGCCGATCGACTTCAGGCCGGGCGCTCCCGGATTCGTGGTCTCCATGATTCAGTCGCCTTCCGTGTTTGAGGTAACGGTCCTGCGTACGATCCCCTTGAGCCGGCCGAGATTGGCGGTGCTGCGCTCGTCCCGGGCGCGCTGCTCCTGCAGCCGCTCCGCCTCCGCGAGCGCCGCGAAGAGCTCCGCCAGGCGCACCTCGGGCCGCTCCACCACGGCCTCCAGCAGGCGGAGGTAGTGCTCCAGCAGGCGCCGGACGGTGGCACGCTCGAACAGGTCCGCGTCGTACTCCAGCGAGCCGGTGATCAGGTCGCCGCGCTCCATGACGTTCAGCAGCAGGTCGAACTTCGCCGTCCCCCGCCGGAAGGGGACGCCCTCCAGGCTCAGCCCGGACACCCCCAGGTCGGGGAGGCGGACGTTCTGCAGGACGAACTTGGCCTGGAAGAGCGGCGCGCCCCGCCCCTCCCGGTCCGGGACGACCGCACTCACCACCCGGTCGAAGGGGAGGTCCTGGTGGTCGAACGCCTCCAGCACCGTTTCCCGCACCCGCCCCAGGAGGTCGCGGAAGGTGGGGTTCCCGGCCAGCCGGGTGCGCAGCACGAGCTGGTTGATGAAGAAGCCGATCATCGGCTCCGTCTCCACCGGGTGGCGTCCGGCCACGTCGGTGCCGACCACCACGTCGTCCTGCCCGGAGTGGTGTGCCAGCACCACCTGGAAGAGCGCCAGGAGGGTGGTGTACAGCGTCGCCTCCTCCGACCGGCTCAGCGCGCGCACCCCCTCCGCCAGCGCCGCGGGGATCCGCAGGTCTTCCCGCCCGCCGCGGCCGGACGGCTCCGCGGGGCGCGGATGGTCGGTGGGGAGCGCCAGCGTGGGCGCGCCGGCCAGCTTCTCCCTCCAGTATCCCTGGTGGGCCTCCAGCGCCTCCCCCTGCAGCCACTCGCGCTGCCAGTGGGCGAAGTCGGCGTACTGCACCGCCAGGGGCGCCAGCGGCGAGGGCTCTCCGCGGGAGTAGGCGGCGTAGAGGCGGTTCATCTCGTCGGCGAAGACGCCCAGCGACCACCCGTCCCAGACGATGTGGTGCACCGAGAGGACCAGCACGTGCTCCCGCTCCGCGAGCCGGGCGAGGACCACCCGGAAGAGCGGGAGCTGCTCCAGCGCGAAGGGGCGCTGCACCACCGTCCGGGCGAGCCGCTCCAGCTCCGCGTTGCGGCGGTTCTCCGGGACGGCGCTCAGGTCGGCGAACGGGAGGGAGGCCGGGAGCGAGGGCGCCACGAGTTGGGCGGCCATCCCGTCGCGCATCCCGAAGGCGGTGCGCAGCATCTCGTGGCGGCGCACGATCTCGGCGAACGCCCGCTGCAGCGCGGCCACGTCCAGCTCGCCGCGGATGCGCAGCCCCTCCAGGTCGTTGTACGCGGGGCTCAGGGGCGCCATCTGGTACAGGAACCAGAGCCTCTGCTGGGAGAGGGAGAGCGGGAGCGGCCCGGTCCGCTCCACCGGCACCAGCGGCGGGGGCGCGGGGGCTCCCCGCCCGCCGCGAAGCACCTCCACCTCCGCGGCCAGCTTCGCCAGCGTCGGCGCGGTGTAGAGGACACGGAGCGGGACACGGACCCCCAGCTCGGCGCTCACCCGGCCCACGAGCTGGGTCGCCAGGATGGAGTGGCCCCCCAGGTGGAAGAAGTCGTCGTGGATCCCCACGCGCCGCGCCCCCAGCAGCTCCGCCCAGAGGCCCGCCAGGCGCTCCTCCAGGACGCTCCGCGGCGCCACGTAGTCCGCGTCCTCCGTCGCCGCGCCGGGCTCCGGGTCGGGGAGCGCGCGCCGGTCCACCTTCCCGTTCGGCGTGAGAGGCAGCGCCGCGAGGAAGACGAAGGCGGAGGGCTCCATGTGCCGGGGAAGCCGCTCCCGCACCCGCTCGCGCAGCGCGTCCACGGCGGGCGCCGCGCCCTCGGCGACCACGTAGGCCACCAGGATGGCGCTCCCCGTGGCGTCCGGGCGCGTGCTCACCACCGCCTCGGCCACACCCGGGTGCTCCCGCAGGACCGCCTCGATCTCGCCCGGCTCCACCCGGTGCCCGCGGACCTTCACCTGCTGGTCGGTCCGCCCCAGGAACTCCAGGGTGCCGTCCGCCCGCCAGCGCGCCCGGTCGCCGGTGCGGTACATCCGCGCCCCCGCCTCGCCCGCGAAGGGGTCGGGGAGGAAGCGATCCGCCGTGAGCTCCGGGCGGCCCAGGTAGCCGCGCGTGACCCCGTCTCCGCCGATCAGCAGCTCGCCCGGGACCCCGATGGGAGCGGGGGCGAGGCCGGGGTCCACGACGTAGACGCGGGTGTTGGCGACGGGCGTGCCGATCGGCACCGACGCCCCCACCTCGCGCACCCGGTGGGTGGCGGACCACACGGTGGTCTCGGTGGGCCCGTACATGTTGTGCAGCTCCAGCGAGCCGAGCTCCGTGAGCTGGCGCGCCAGGGAGACGGGGAGCGCCTCGCCGCCCACGAGCAGGTGCCGCAGGGAGCCGAGCGCTTCGCGCGACTCCGCGTCGGAGGCCAGCATCTGCGCCAGCGACGGGGTGCACTGCAGGTGCGTGACGCCGTGCCGGCGCACCTGCGCGGCGAACGGCTCCTCCTCGGCCGCGGCCGGGCGGGGACGCGGGGCCGCCTGCGCCCGCTCGCGGACGGTGTCCAGGTGCCGCAGGCTGTCCAGGACCGTGTCCGTGTCCACGCCGAAGTCGACGAGGCAGGCCACCTCGTCCACCCCGATCCGGCTCAGCCGCTCCACGGTGGCGAGGCAGGCGTCCGGGGTCCCGATCAGGCTCTTCCCGTGCAGGAAGCGCTCGAAGCCCGCCTCCAGGAGGGTGTCCAGGTCCTCCTCGGGGAGCGTGGCGACGTCCACCTCCGGGTAAACCGAGCGGACGAGCTGCTGGAGGAGCCCCAGGGAGCTCTTCAGGTACGCGCAGAAGGGGCGGCGCACCCGCTCCCGCACCTCGTCCATGTCCTCCCCGACGAAGGTGTGCAGCATGACGGTGACGATCCCCGCCTCCGGGTCGTGGCCGTTCTCCCGGCGGGCACGGCGGTACACCTCCACGTTCCGCTCGACGTCCTCCAGCTCCTGACCCAGGAGGTGGGTGAGCACGTGCGCCCCGATGGCGCCCGCGCGCTCGAAGGTCTCCGGGCTCGCCGCCGCCGTGACCCACACCGGGAGCTCCGGCTGCAGCGGCCGGGGGCGCGTGACGACCTCCACCTCCCGCCCCGTCCCGCCCGGGGCCCGGACCGACTCGCCGCGCCAGAGCGCGCGGACGGTCTCCATCTCGCGGAACATCACCTCCTTCCGGTCCGCGTAGCGGTCCGGGTGGAGGACGAAGTCGTCGGCGTGCCACCCGGAGGCGAAGGAGACCCCCACCCGCCCGCCGGAGAGGTTGTCCACCAGCGCCCACTCCTCCGCGACGCGGATGGAGCTGTGCAGCGGGAGGACGACGCTCCCCGCGCGGATCCCCACCCGGCTGGTGATGGCCGCCAGCGCGCCCGCCATGACGGAGGGGTTGGGGTAGAGGCCGCCGAACTGGTGGAAGTGGCGCTCCGGGGTCCACACCGCGGAGAAGCCGTGCTCGTCCGCGAACCGGGCGCTCTCCATCACCAGGCGGTACTGGTCCCGCCGGGTCTCGGGCTCGTCCTCGGCGGTGCCGAAGTAGAAGAGGCCGAAGGCGACCGGGCGGGCGGGAGCCGCCTCCCGCGCCGCGGCTTCCCCGGCCGGGACCGCCGGCTGGGGCCGCTGCACCACCACGGTGAAGCCGCGGGCGAGCGTCCAGAAGAGCTCCAGGACGGAGATGTCGAAGGAGATGCTGGTCACCGCCAGCCAGGTCCCGCGCGCCTCGCCGATGCTCCCGTCCATGGCCGCGAAGAAGTTCGCGACGGTCCGGTGGGGGACCATCACCCCCTTGGGGGTGCCGGTGGACCCGGAGGTGTAGATCACGTACGCCACGTTCTCCGGCGCCACCCCGCTGGAAGGCGCGGTGTCCGGGTGGAGCGCGGCGTCCGGCCGGGCGTCCAGGCACACCTCCGCGTGCTCTCCGGGGAGGAGGCCCCGGAGCCGGTCCTGCGTGACCAGCACCCGGATCCCGGCGTCGCGGGCCATGAAGGCCAGGCGGGGCGCGGGGTACTCCGGGTCCAGCGGGAGGTAGGCGCCCCCGGCCTTGAGGATCCCCAGGAGGCCCACCACCATCTCCACCGAGCGCTCCACGCAGATCCCGACCCGTACCTCCGGCCCGACGCCCAGCGCGCGCAGGCGGTGGGCGAGCCGGTTGGCGCGGCGCTCGAGCTCGGCGTAGCGCAGCCGCTCGTCGCCGCAGACGAGCGCCACCGCGTCGGGGGTGCGCGCCGCCTGCGCCTCGAAGAGCTGGTGGACGCAGCTCTCCCGCGGGTAGGAGCGCGCGGTGTCGTTGAAGCCCTCCAGCACCTGAGCGCGCTCCCCGGCGGGGAGGAGCGCCACCTCTCCGGCCGGGGCGCCGGGATCGGCCAGGACGCCCCGCAGGAGCTCGCCGTAGTGGCCCAGCAGCCGCTCGATGGTGGCGGCGTCGAAGAGATCGGTGCCGTATTCCGCCGTGCCCTCCAGCCGCCCCTCCGTCTCGCGGAGGTAGAGGCTCAGGTCGAACTTCGCACCCCCGCCCACGCCGGGGAGCGGATGCCCCTCGAGGCCGGGAAGACGGAGATGCTCCCCCGGCAGGTTCTGCAGGGCGAAGACGACCTGGAAGAGGGGGTTCCGGCTGAGGTCCCGCTCCGGCTGCAGCTCCTCCACCAGCCTCTCGAAGGGGAGCTCCTGGTGCGCGTACGCGCCGAGGGTCGCCTCCCGGACGGTGGAGAGCAGCTCCCGGAAGGAGGCCCCCGCGGATACCGCGGTTCGCAGGACGAGCGTGTTCATGAAGAGCCCGATCAGGGGCTCGACCTCCGCGCGCGTGCGCCCCGCGATGGGGCTCCCCACCACCACGTCGTCCTGCCCGCTGTGGCGCGAAAGGAGCAGCTGGAAGGCGGCGAGCAGCACCATGTAAGGGCTGGCCGCCTCTGCGCGCGCCAGGCGCCGCACCTCCGCGAAGAGCTCCGCGGGGAGGCTCACCTCCCGCACGGCACCGCGGAAGCTCTGCACGGCCGGACGGGGGCGGTCGGTCGGCAGCTCCAGGAGCGCGGGCGCTCCCGCGAGCCGCTCGCGCCAGTAGCCCAGCTGCGCCTCCAGGGTCTCGCCCGAGAGCCACTGCCGCTGCCAGACGGCGTAGTCGGCGTACTGCACCGGGAGTGGGGCGAGCGACGACGGCTCGCCGCGGGAGAAGGCGGAGTACAGCGCCGAGATCTCCCGCACCAGCACGCCCATGCTCCACCCGTCGCTGACGATGTGGTGCATGCTCAGGAGCAGCGCCCACTCCTCCTCGTCCAGGCGCAGCAGCGCGGTCCGGAAGAGCGGGCCCGCGGCCAGGTCGAAGGGCCGCAGTGCGTCCTCCGCGGCCAGCTGACGGACGCGCTCCTCCCGTTCCGCCCCGGGCAGGTGCCGCAGGTCGGTCACCCGGATCGCCACCGGCGCCGGGGGATGGACCACCTGCCCCAGCTGGCCATCGATCGTGGAGAAGGTGGTGCGAAGCGACTCGTGGCGGCGCACCACCTCGGTGAGCGCACGCTCCAGCAGCTCCACCTCCAGTGCGCCGCGCAGGCGCAGCGCCTGCGGGATGTTGTACGTCGCGCTCCCCGGTTCCAGCTGGTCGATGAACCACAGCCGCTGCTGCGCGAAGGAGAGCGGCAGCGCTCCCCCGCGCCCGACCGCCACCAGCGGCGGCGCGCCCACGCCCGCCCCCGCGCGCAGCAGCGCATCCACCCGCTCGACCAGCCGCGCCACCGTCGGCGCCTCGAAGAGCGCACGGAGCGGCAGCTCCACCCCGAACGCCTCGCGCACCCGCGAGGCCACCCGCGTGGCCAGCAGGGAGTGTCCGCCGAGCTCGAAGAAGCTCTCCTCCACCCCCACGCGCTCGACGCCCAGCACGTCGCCCCAGATCCCCGCCAGCACCTCCTCCGTGGGCGTGCGCGGCGCCACGTACCCGGCTTCCGCCGACTCCGCCCCCTCCGGCGCGGGCAGCGCCTTGCGGTCGATCTTCCCGCTCGTCGTCAGCGGCAGCGCCTCCAGCAGCACGAACGCGCCCGGGACCATGTACTCCGGCAGCTGCTCCCGCAGGTGCTCGCGCAGCTCGGCCGGCGTCGGCGCCGCGCCGTCCGGGACCACGTAGGCCACCAGGCGCCGCTCCCCGGGCGCGTCCTCGCGCAGCAGGACCACGGCCTCGTGCACGGACGCGTGCCGCTCCAGGGCGATCTCGATCTCGCCCAGCTCCACGCGGAAGCCGCGCACCTTCACCTGCGCGTCCGTGCGCCCCAGGTACTCCAGCTCCCCCGAGGCCAGCCACCGCGCCCGGTCCATCGTCCGGTACATCCGCGCCCCCGCGGGGCCGTGCGGCTCCGGCACGAATCGCTCGGCCGTCAGCTCCGGGCGCCCCGCGTAGCCGCGCGCCAGCCCCTCGCCGGCCAGGTACAGCTCGCCCGGCACCCCCACCGGCAGCGGCTCCAGGTGCGCGTCCAGCACGTAGGCCCGGCTCCCGGCGATCGGCCGCCCGATGTGCACCCGCTGCGCCCCACGCTCCACCTCGCAGAAGGTGGAGTACGTGGTGTCCTCCGTGGGCCCGTACAGGTTGCGCACGCTGCGCACGTGCTCCAGCGCGTGGAGCGCCCCGGCCAGCTCCGCGCTCAGCGCCTCGCCCGCCAGGTTGAAGGCGCGCACGCTCTCCGGGATCGCGCCCATGCGCAGCAGCTCCGCCGCCGCCGTGGGGACCATCACCACCAGGCGTACGCCCTCCGAAGCCGGCACCTCGGCCAGCTCCAGCGCGTTCTCCACCAGCACCAGGCGCCCGCCCGAGCAGAGGGTGCCGAAGAGCTCGGCCACGGAGACGTCGAAGCTGATCGAGGTCGCCCCCAGCACGCACGCCCACTCCTGCGCGGGCACCACCTCGCGCAGCCAGCGCAGGAAGAGCGCCGTCCCCCGGTGCTGGATCGCCACTCCCTTGGGCCGGCCCGTCGAGCCGGAGGTGAAGATCACGTGCGAGAGGTGTCCCGGCAGCACGCCGCTCCGCGGCGCCGTCTCCGGCTCGCGCGCGAGCGCCTCCCGCTCCCCGTCCAGCACCAGCAGCTCGGCCGCGCCGGCCGGGATGCGCTCGGCCAGGGCGCTCTCGCTCACCACCAGGCGCACGGAGGCGTCGGCCAGCATGTGCCCGATGCGCTCGGCAGGCAGGCCCGCGTCGATGGGCACGTAGGCGGCCCCGGACTTGAGCACCCCCAGCAGCGCCACCAGCATCTGCGGGCTCCGGCTCAGACACACCCCCACCCGCTCCTCCGGGCCCGCGCCGCGCCCGCGGAGCGCGTGCGCCAGCTGGTTCGCCCGCCGGTCCAGCTCCGCGTACGTGACGCTCTCCCCCTTCCAGCGCACGGCCACCGCGGCCGGCGTGCGCGCCGCCTGCTCCTCGAACAGCTCGTGTACCACCCCCGCCTCGGCCGGCGCGTCGGCGCCCCGCCCGAACCCGGCCAGCACCTCTTCGCGCTCGGCCGGGGCCAGCAGCGGAAGCCGGGACAGCGGCGTGTCCGGAGAGGCGGCGGCGTGCCGCAGCAGCTCGCCGAAGTGCGCGAGGAAGCGCTCCACGGTGGCGGGCTCGAAGAGCTCGGTGCTGTACTCGGCCATCCCCTCCAGCCGCTCCCCGCGCTCCCTCACCAGGAGGGTGAGGTCGAACCTGGAGGCCTGGCCCCGGGTCCGCACCATCTCCATCTCCAGCCCGGCGAGGCGGAAGCGCTCGGCGGGCGTGTTCTGCAGCGCGAACATCGCCTGGAAGAGCGGGTTGCGGCCCAGGTCCCGCTCCGGCGCGAGCGCCTCCACCAGCTTCCCGAGCGGGAACGCCTGGTGCGCGAAGGCGCCCAGCGCCCGCTCGCGCACCCGGGCGAGCAGCGTGCGGAAGGAGGGGTCGTCCCCCAGCTCGGCGCGCAGCACCAGCGTGTTGGCGAAGAAGCCGATCACCTCCTCGACCTCGGGGCGCGCCCGGTTGGTGACGGGAGTGCCCACCACCACGTCGTCCTGGCCGCTGTAGCGGGCGAGGAGCGCCTGGTAGCCGGCCAGCAGCACCATGAAGAGGGTGGCGCCCTCCCGCCGCGCGAGCTCCCGGAGGGCCGCGCCCACCTCGTCGTCCAGCGCGAAGGGAAGCGTGGCGCCCCGGAAGTCACGCACGGCGGGCCGGGGACGGTCCGTGGGGAGCTCGAGCGCCGCGGGGGCGCCGCGGAGCTGCCCGGTCCAGTAGTCCAGCTGCTCCTGGAGCACGTCGCCGGACATGCGGCTGCGCTGCCAGTGCGCGTAGTCGGCGTACTGCACGGGGAGCGCGCCCGCCGGAGCCGGGCGGCCCTCGCAGAAGGCCGCGTAGAGCTCGCGCATCTCCCTGAGCATGATCCCCACCGACCAGCCGTCGCTGACGATGTGGTGCATCGTCACCAGCAGCAGGTGGTCCCCGGCGTCCAGCCGCAGCAGCTTCACCCGGAAGAGGGGCCCCTCCACCAGGTCGAACGGGGTGCCCGCCTCCTCGGCCGCCCACCGCTCCATGCACGCCTGCCGCTCCGGCTCGCCCGGGCCCGCCTCCACCTCGTGCACGGGGAGCTCGAACGGGGCGGGCGGATGGATGCGCTGGCGCAGCTCGCCCCCCTCCACCGAGAAGGTGGTGCGGAGCGACTCGTGCCTGTGGACGATCGCCTCCAGGCTCCTCCGCAGCGCCTCGCGGTCCAGCGTGCCGCGCAGGCGCAGCGCCGCGGGGAGGCTGTAGGCCGGGCTCCCCGGCTCCAGCTGGTCGAGGAACCAGAGCCGCTCCTGCTCATAGGAGGGGACTCCCCAGCCCGGCTCCGGACGGCGGGGGATGCCGTCCTCCACCACGGGAGCCCCCTCCCCCTCCAGCATGCGCCTGAGGAGCGCACGGCGGGCGGCGGAGAGCTTCACGGTCGGGGAGGAGTTGTCGGCCATGGGATGCTGGATCCGGTGTTCGCCGGCCACGTGTGCCGGAGGTGGAGCGTCGGGGAGTCTGGAGACGTCCGACGGGCAGATACGCAGAAACCGGCACGGGCCCGGCTCGGTGAGCCGGTCGGGGAGGCCGGTTCGATCTGGCGTGATTCGTACAGATAATAAGGCAACGTGCGTACCACTCGTCCCGATGGGCGGGCGCACCGCGTAAACTACGCGGTGTCAGTGACTTACGCTGTTGCCTCCGCACGGCGGGAGAGGGGCGCTGTGCAGGGGTCGGCACAACCTCCCCCCGGCGCCCGTGCGCACGACGCACACCCGGCCGGGCATGCCCGGCCGGGTGTGAGGGGAGTGTGCCGTGGGGGACCGGCTACTCGTAGCGGAGCGTCCGCACCGGGTTCGTCATGGCCGCCCGGGCGGCCCGCGCGGCCACCGTCAGCGACGCGATGAGCAGCACCAGGACCCCCGTGGCGGCGAAGATCCAGAGCGGGATCTCCGTCCGGTACTCGAAGTCCTGGAGCCAGCGCCCGACCGCGTAGTACGACAGCGGCCAGGCGATCACGATGGCGACCACCACCAGCACGACGAAGTCGCGGAGCATCAGGCGCACGACGTCCGCCGCGGAGGCGCCGAACACCTTGCGTACGCCGATCTCCTTGGTGCGCTGCTCGGTGCTGAACGACACCATCGCGAAGAGCCCCAGGGCGGAGATCAGGATGGTCAGGAGGGCGAAGACGGCGAAAACCTTCGCCAGCCGCTCGTCGTCGCGGTGCAGCTCACCGAAGCGCTCGTCCAGGAACGAGTACTCCAGGGTGGTGCCCGGGGAGAAGCGCCGCCACACCTCGCGGAGCGCGTCGAGCGCACCCGGCACGCCGTCCGGCCGAACTCGGAGGAGCAGGTACTGCAGCGTGTCTCCGAGCTGCATCACCATGGGCTGCACCGGCTGGTGCAGCGACTCGAAGTGGAAGTCCTCCACCACCCCCACCACCGTCGCCTGCGAGCCGGTCTCGTCCATCCGGGTGATCCGCTTCCCCACGGGGTCGCTCCACCCGAACCGGCGGGCCGCCGCCTCGTTGATCACGACGGCCGCCTCCCGGTCCGTGCCGAACTCGCGGGAGAAGGCCCGCCCGCCGGCCAGCTTCATCCCCAGCGTCTCCACGTAGCCGAAGTCCACCGCGAAGGAGGTGATGGCCTGCGGCTCGCTCTGCGTGGAGCCCTCGGGGGTGTAGCCCAGCACGTTGCTCGGCCCGCCCGGGAAGTGGTCCGCCGCCGCCGCATCGACGATGTTGGGGTCGCGGCGGAGGGCCGTCCGGAGCTCCTCGTGCCGCCCGAGCAGCGCCGGGTCCTGGAGCGGGACCACCACCACCTGCTCCTTGTCGAAGCCCAGCTCCTTGTTCTGGATGAAGGAGAGCTGCGCGGCCATGACTCCCGTCCCCACGATCAGGAAGACGGCGATGGCGAACTGGAAGACGACCACCCCCTTCCGCAGGAAGGCGTGGGACGCGCCCGAGGGCGCCCGCCCCTTGAGGACCCGGACCGGCTGGAACCCGGAGAGGTAGAGCGCCGGGTACACCCCGGAGGCGATCCCCACGACGAGCACCGTCCCGAGGAGCCCGGCCGCCAGGACCGGGACGCCCAGGTCGCCCAGCGTGAGCGCGAGCCCGGAGATGGAGTTGAAGAGGGGGAGGGCGAGCTGCACCAGGAGCACCGCGAGGAGCGTCGCGATCAGCGCGAGGAGGAGCGACTCGCCCAGGAACTGCCGCACGAGCTGCGGACGCTCGGCCCCGAGCACCTTGCGCACGCCCACCTCCTTGGCGCGGCGCGCTGACTGCGCGATGGCCAGGTTGGTGTAGTTGACCCCCGCGATGAGGAGCACCAGGAGGGCGAGCGCCGAGAAGATGTAGACGTACGCGGCGTTGCCGTTGGGCTTCATCTCGAACTCCAGGTCGGAGTGGAGATGGATGTCGGTGAGGGGCTGCAGGAACGGCGTGTAGGCGATCCCGAACTCGCGCAGGTTGGCGCCGATGTACTTCTCCACGAAGCCGGGGAGCTTCGCCTGGAGCGCCTGGGGATCGCCGCCCTCCGGGAGGAGGACGTACGTGTAGAGGTTGAAGGAGAGCCACTCCTCCGACTGGCTCATCTTCAGCGACGAGAACGACCCGAGGAAGTCGAACTCGAAGTGGGAGTTGGGCGGGACGTCCTCTACCACGCCGGTGACGTGGTACTCCTTCCTGCCGTTGAAGGTGAGCGTCTTCCCGATCGGGTCGGCGCTCCCGAAGTACTTCCGGGCGGTGGACTCGGTCAGCACCAGCGAGTTGGGCTGCGAGAGCGCCGTGGCCGGGTTCCCCCGCACGAAGGGGAAGGTGAAGATCCGGAGGGCGCTGGAGTCCGCCCAGAAGACCCGCTTCTCGAAGAAGCGCTCCCCGTCGCGCTCCACCTCCACCTCCGGGAGGCTGAACCAGATCCGCGCCGCTTCCTGCACCTCCGGGAAGTCGGCCTGGAGGCGCGGCGCCGCCGGGGTCGGGGTGGTCGCCATGCGGAGCACCTTCCCCCCCGTCACCGCTTCCGAGGCGACGCGGTAGATCCGGTCCGCCCGCTCGTGGTGGCGATCGTAGCTGAGCTCCTGGTAGACGAAGAGGAGGATCAGCAGGAAGGAGGCGACCCCCAGCGTCAGCCCCAGGAGGTTGATCGCGTAGTAGGCCCGGTGCTGGCGCAGGTTGCGCAGCGCGATCTTCAGGTAGCTCGTCAGCATGTGATCTCGCGGTCTCGTGTTGCGCGTCGCCCCCGTGCGGAGCGGATTCTACCGGTCCTGCGCGGAGATCCGCCGGTCCGGGTCGGAGGCCGCCGACTCGAGCAGCGCTTCGAAGCGCTCCGCCATCTCCCGGATCGTGTCGGGATCGAACAGGTCGCCGCGGTAGACGAGGCTCCCGGTCAGCGCCTCCCCCGGGGTGTCCCACAGGTTGAGCGTGAGCCCGTCGCTCGCCATCCCGGTGCCCACCTCCCCCACCACCCGGAGCCGGAGGTCGCCCAGCGCAGGCGCGGACCTCACGGAGTTGTGGTAGTTGAAGACCGCCTCCGGACGCGCCACGATCCGGTCCGGGTCGCACTCCGGGTGCGCGGCCCTCCACATCTCCAGGTAGGGGAGCTCCTGGTGGGCGTACGCCTCCAGCGTGCGCTCGCGCACGCGCCGGAAGAGCTCCCGGAAGGTCGGGTCGCCGGCGCAGTCGGCGCGGAGCGGAAGGAGGTTGACGAAGTCGCCGACCGCCTCGCGCGTCTCGGGGGCGTCGCGCCCGGCCACCGGGAGGAGGACCAGCGGGGCGCGGCGGCCCAGGCACCGGTGCAGGACGGCCTTGAAGCAGGCCAGGAGCACCATGGTCAGCGCCCCGCCTTCCGTGCGTGCGAGCGCCCGGAGCGCCTCCACGCTCCCGGGCGGCAGACGCAGCCCGACCGCGTCCGCGGGCCCGCCGAGCGCGGCCGTGCCCGGTCCCCCCACGGGGGGCTCGGCGAG
>DASYWD010000317.1 GCA_035936415.1 Longimicrobiaceae bacterium | reverse complement strand
TCCCCGAGGCGCAGCGGGCCGCGGCGGCCCGGCGCATCCGGCAGCGGGCCGTCGCGTTCCTCTCGGCCAGCGTCGTGGTCCTCCTGCTGAGCGCGGGGGTGCACCTCTGGGGCGTGCGCCGGGAGCTGGAGCTGGTGCAGTCGCGGCGCGCGGCGATCGCCGACGCCGTGGCCGACGCGCAGCGGGCCCGGGAGTCCGTAAACGGGCTGCGCATGCGCCTGGAGACCCTGGCGGAGCTGGAGGAGAAGGCTCCCCGCTGGACTCCGCAGTTCGCCGCGCTCGCCCAGGCGCTCCCCGACTCGGCGTACCTCCAGGCCCTGACGGCCGACAGCACCGGCCTCCGCCTGGGCGGGCTCGCCCGGTCGGCCTCGGGGGTGGTCCCCGCGCTGCAGGCGTCGCCCCGCTTCGACCGGGTGGCGCTCGCCGCCCCGCTGCGCTGGGACTCGGACGACGCGGGCGAGCGGTTCGACGTGGCGGCCTCGCTGGAGGAGCCGCCCCGCTCCGCCCCTTCGCGGAGCACGCCATGACCTGGCCCGCGCTTTCCGCCCGCGACCGCCGGGCCCTCCGCCTGGGGGCGCTGCTCCTCGTCCCCGCGCTGCTCTGGGTCTTCGCGGTCGGCCCGTACCTCCGCGCCCTCGACCAGGCCGAGACCCGGCTGGAGGCGGAGCGCTCGCTCCTGCTCCGCGAAAGGGACCTCCTGGTCGCGGCCCGGGCGTACCCGGAGGAGTTCGAGGCCGGCGCGGAGCTCCTCCTGGAAGAAGCGAAGCGGCTCGTCCCCGGGGAGGACGTCGGCGCGGCGGGCCCGCACTTCGCCACCTACGTCCGGCGCCTCGCCCGCATCGGGGCGGTCCGCGCGAAGCGGATGGAGCTGGAGCCGCCCCGCCCGGCGGGGGGAGGGATCACGGCCATCCCCCTGCGGCTCTCCGGCGAGTCGGACCTGGAAGGGGTGCTGACGCTGCTCCACCTGCTGGAGACGGGGCCCCAGCTCGTCCACGTGGAGCGCCTCCGCATCGAGGGGGGCCGCTCGGAGCCGGCCTGGGGGGCGGTGAACGCCGACATGCCGGAGGTCCTGTCGTTCGAGATGAGCGTGAGCGGCTTCACGCTGGCGGCCCCCCGGGAGCCGTCGGCGGAGGAAGGGGAGAGCCGGCCATGAGATCCTTCTGGACACGCCCCGACGTCCTGGCGTTCGGGCTGCTCGTGCTCTCGGTTGCGCTCTGTGTCCGCGTATCCGTCGAAGCGCACCGATTCGAACCCATGGGTGACCCGATGTCCGCTGCCGCTGCTCGTCCCCTGCCGGTCTTCGCCTCGCGAAGCGGCGACCGCTCCGAGGCCACGGTCCTCGCGGCGGTCGCGCGCGACCCCTTCCGCCCGGACCGCAGGCGCCCCGCGGGGCGGTACCGGATGCCGGGCGAGGCCGTCCCCGCGCCGCCGCCGCCGGTGCAGGTCGCCCCTTCGCCGGCCTTCGCCATGTTCCGCGTCCTCGGCACCCTCACCTTCTCGGACGGCGGGGGCGCGGCGGCGCTGGCCGGGCCGAGCGGGCAGGCCCGGCTGGTCCGGGTGGGGCAGAGCTTCGAGGGGATGCGGCTCACCCGCGTGCGGGCGGGGACGGCGACGCTGGTGGGGAAGGACACGACGCTGGTCCTCCGCGCGCCGGAAGCGGGAGGGACGCAGTGAGGTGCCGCGCCCTGCTCGCCGCGGCGCTGCTCGCCCTGCCGGCGGCGCCCCTCCCCCTCCGCGCCCAGGATCCGCCGGCGGGGGTGGAGCGCACCGCGCGCGGGGTCACCCTCGACTTCCAGAACGCGGACCTGCGGATCGTGGTGAGCGCCCTGGCCGAGGCCGCGGGGCTGAACGTGATCTACTCCGACCTGCCGAGCCGGCCGGTCACCATCCGCACCAGCAGCCCCGTCCCCGTCTCGCAGGTGCGCAGCTACCTGGAGAGCCTGGTCCGGGCCAACGGGCTGGAGCTGGTGGACGAGGGGGGGCTGCTGCGCATCGTCGGCACGCAGGAAGCCCCGCCGGCCGCCGTGCAGGTACCCGCCGCGGTGCAGGGCGGCGCCTCGCAGATCCACGTGATCCGCATGCGGCACGCCCCCGCCGACGAGATGGCGCGCACCATCGGCGCACTCTTCGGGATCGGGGGACCGGAGCGGCCCTCGCTCGCCGACGAGCTGCGGAGCCGCCGGGTCCAGCTCCCGGCCGGGTACGCGCCCCCCGCCCCGGACGTGCAGGTGAACGTGGACCGCGCCGGGGGGGGGATCGCCGCGGGGCTCTCGGGCTCGGTGCAGATCGTCCCCGACGCGCGCACCAACTCGCTCCTGGTGCGCGCCAACCCGGCGGACCTCCGGACCATCCTCGCCGCGGTGGAGCAGCTCGACACCCGCCCCCTCCAGGTGCTGATCGAGGTGATCATCGCCGAGGTCCGGCGCGACCGGAACTTCGACCTGGGGGTGGACGTCCGGGTCCCGGACCAGCGCGAGCCGCGCACCGGGGCGACGGTGGGCGGGGAGCTGCCGGGGCTTTCCGCCGGAGGGGTGGCGCTCCGGGTGCTGGGGCTCGGCGCGGTCCGCGCCGACGTGGTGCTGCGGGCGCTCTCGTCCACGGGGGAGGTGTCCATCCTGTCCCGCCCGGTGATCCTGGCGCAGAACAACCACGAGGCGCGCATCCTGGTGGGCGACGAGCGGCCGTTCATCCAGATCTCGCGCGCCTTCCCCACCGACAACGCGGTGCGCGACCAGGTGATCCAGTACCGCGACGTGGGGACCCAGCTCACCATCCGCCCCACCATCAACCCCGACGGCTACGTGAGCCTGGCCGTGCTGCAGGAGGTGAGCACCGCCACTCCCGAGACCCAGTTCGGGGCGCCGGTGATCAGCACCCGCGAGGCGCAGACCCAGCTCCTGGTCCGCGACGGCCAGACG
Organism: Longimicrobiaceae bacterium; assembly: GCA_035936415.1. Lineage (NCBI taxonomy): Bacteria > Pseudomonadati > Gemmatimonadota > Longimicrobiia > Longimicrobiales > Longimicrobiaceae > Longimicrobiaceae bacterium. Next base: position 555 of record DASYWD010000317.1, on the reverse strand, counting down.
GCCATCATCGGCGGGCTGGTGGACCAGCTCCGCTCCGGCTCCAACGGCGGGATCCCCATCCTGCGGAACATCCCGCTGATAGGGACCCTGTTCCGCTCCACGCGGAACCGCCGGGCGCTGACCGAGCTCTTCCTCTTCCTCACCCCGCACGTGCTGCGGACCGACGAGGATGTGGACGCGGCGACGCTGCGGGCGCGCGAAGCGACCCAGCGCCTGGAGCGGGTCCTCCCGGACTCGATCCCGCTGCTCCCGACCGACCTCACTCCCGACTCGCCTGCGCCGGCCGCCCCGGTGCCGCCCGGCGCGCAGCCGGAGCGGGAGGGCGAGCCGGCGGCCCCCGCCAAACCCACCCCGCGCGACGTGGGGTGGCCGGAAAGCCGGGGGAAGCCATGACTGCGCGCGGGGGGTTCACCCTGGTGGAGGTGATGGTGGTGCTCCTCCTCGTGGGGCTCGCCGCGGCGGTGGTGGTCCCGGCGCTCCGTCCTCCCGCCGAGCGGGGGGCGGGGGTGGCGGCGGACGCGCTGGCCCGCGACTTCGCGAGGGCGCGCGGCGCGG
>DASYWD010000316.1 GCA_035936415.1 Longimicrobiaceae bacterium | reverse complement strand
GTCTACCAGGGGTGCCACGTCCTGATCTCTATTGCCGGGGAAATATCCCCGGACGACCGTTACGTGTTCGGGACCGAGTAAGTGCCTGTCTCGTTGACCGTCGCCGCACTCGAGGTCGACACTGTACCGCTTACCCCGTTGTCGTGAATCCCGAAGTAATGGTCGCTCCGGGGCTCGGAGCGGCCCGTGTTCGGATTGTAGACACTCGAGGTCACCTTGATCGACGTCGAGAAGCCACGAATGTCATTCGCCTGGATGAGCGTGTTGACCGCGCAGGCGCAGTTCTGGAGAACATCGACAGCTGGCTTGGCGGGGTCCTGCCCGCTCTTGTTCTTGATGATGTTGCCGGCGATTTCCAGGTTCCAGTCGCCGTTCAATGGGATTGATCGCTTGTTACCCGCCAGGTGGGTGCCGACCACGCCGATTGCCGCCCGGTCTGGGGTTTTCGTGAAGGTGATCGTGTTGCCACGCATCTGGATCGTCCCCTGGTCATATTGCTTCCAATCCCAGATGACCATCACGTCATGCAGCTCGTTGTTGTCGAACAGGATGTAGTTCACCGAAGGGCTCGTGTCGTCAGGACCAGCCGTCTCCTTGAAGACATTCCCGACGCCCGGTCCGTCCCATGCGAAGAGGTTGTTGTGGATCTTCACCCCCACACGCTTGTAGGTCGAACCGTCGTCCCTGACGGCCCGATAAAGGGAGTGCTGTCCATTGTCCCGAGGCGTTCCATTTTCATCCGTCCACGTAAGGTCCTTCCGCAAATGATTCCAGTTGAAAACCACACCCTCAGCGTTGTAGAACGTCGCGATCGTGTAGTTTCCTGCATCGTACGCTCGATTTGCATAGAAGCCGACTCTTTCGCTCCCCTCCGCGTCCAGACACACGTCTGTGCAGTTGGTCACGAAATTTTCGTTCACGTTCACCTCAAACGCGTTGCTCGTCATGATGCCCGTATCCACCTGGTCCACTCTGTTACCATGGATCAGGAACCGACCAGCCATACGGCGCCTGTCGGGCTGGGTCATCGCATTCCCGCCGACGATGGCGATACCTGTCGTGTAGTTCATGATGTGGTTGTTCCGAATTTCCCCGTCCAGCACGTGCGTGAGCTCGATCGCGTTGTTACGTGAACTGCTACCCTTGCACGTCACGATGCCCCCACACACGCCCTGCAGGACGGTATCGTTCAGGACGTAGATCTCTCTCGCAAGGCGGGCAGTGTCGGTCGTCTCGATGTTGTCGCGAGCGTTCGACCCCACCAGGCCGATCTTGCTGAAGAAGCTGTTCCGGACGGTGACATTCCGTCCACCGTAGACCAGGACCGCGAACTGGTGCATCGACTGCGTGCCCTCGAAGTGCATCTTCTCGACCACGACGTTCTGGGCGGTGTGGGGAACGACGAACGGCGCGGTGTCCCAGCCGGCCGCGCCCTCGAAGTACGCCGGCCGATTGTAGAAGATCGTGGACGTTCTCCCGAGCCCAGAGATCACAGTGTTGGAGTCGAGGTTGATCGTATCGTTCACCACGCATCGGGTCGCACCGAAGTTTAGAATATCCGCCTGGGCAACCCTGTCCCGGATCAGCTGAGTGTCGTAAGTAGCATCTCCGGTGCAATTCACTGCGACCGAACTGAAGGCCGGACCATCCGCTGGTTGCACCGGCCCGGTAAGACCGGATGGTTGGTCACAGGCGCCGAGCGACACGGCGACCAATAGGATGCTGAGGGAGCGGCGTCGGCTCATTTCTTTCTCCTGGCAAACGGTTGTGCTACAGACGCGATGCACAGAAGCACCACGGGATATGATGGAGGCGCAAGTCTCACGGACTGTCGGCATCCACACGCGCTGACGACGACACCCGCATTGCGGTCACACGTCGGGACCAATCATGGGCTGGTAAGCGATGTGGTGCACTCCTCGCACCAGAGCGGGTACGCCGTGCTTGCGGCCAACGAGAGCGGAGGAACAAGCAGCCGGCGTGGGCTTCCAGATCCGAAGTAGATCTCCGAGGCAGCTCCCGGGGTTCCCCGCGCCCGCTGAGGAGGCGCAAGGTGGTTTGCCCGAGGTCCTGCGCGCCCCACGCCGCTGTGTGGTAGGAAGTGAGTGTTACGACAGATCCGTCGGGGAGTAGCCGTGCGGGTACAGCTCGGTGGCGTCGTCGTGATGCCGGAAGTCCTCCCGCTCGCGGAGCATCCGCCGCACCCGCAGGTCCTGCCGGAGCCCCAGGAGGAACATGGCGATCATTCCCAGCAGGAACGCGCCCAGGAGGAGGATGGACACCGGCGCCCGGTAGATGGAGACGAGCCCGAGGTGGACCGCCGCCGTCTCGCTCTGGTTGAGGTAGGCGAACCCGGCGGCCAGGAGCGCGAGCGCGGCGATCCCGAACCAGCCGGTGCGCGTCATGCCGCGTGGCCGGCCGGGACCCCTTCCACCACCCGCTCCCCGGCGAAGGTCGCGCCGGTGGTGGCGGTGAGCCGCACCGTGATGAAGCCGCCGATGAGCGAGGCCGGCCCCTCGAAGGTGACCACCTTGTTGGAGTCGGTGCGCCCCTGCAGCCCGCCGCGCCGTCCTTCCTTCTCCACCAGCACCTCCTCCACCCGCCCCACCTCCGCGCGGTTGATCTCCAGCTGGATCTCCCGGTGCAGCTCGATCAGCCGCTCCAGGCGCGCCTGCCCGACGTCCTCGGGGACGAACTGGTCCGCCGGGAGGCGCGTGGCGGGGGTGCCGTCGCGCGGGGAGTAGCGGTACATGAACGCATCGTCGAAGCGGACGGTCCGCATCAGCTCCAGCGTGGCCTCGTACTCCTCCTCGGTCTCGCCCGGGAAGGCGACGATCACGTCGGTGGAGAGCGCGACGTGCGGGATCGCCTCGCGCACCCACTCGATCTTCTCCAGGTACTCCTCGACCGTGTAGCGGCGGAGCATCCGCTTCAGCGTCCGGTTGTGGCCGGACTGCACCGGGAGGTGGAGCTGCTTGCAGACGGTGGGCTCCTCCGCCATCACCTCCACCAGCGCCCGCGTGAAGTCGTTGGGGTGCGGCGAGGTGAAGCGGACGCGCCGGATCCCGTCCACGCGCGCGACCGCGCGGAGGAGGCGCGGGAAGTCCCAGTCGCCGTGCTCGTACGAGTTGACGGTCTGCCCCAGGAGGGTGACCTCCGGGACGCCCTCGGCCGCGAGCGCGCGGACCTCGGCCAGGATCTGCTCCGGGTCGCGGTTCTTCTCGTCGCCGCGGACGTAGGGGACGATGCAGTAGGTGCAGCGGTAGTTGCACCCTCGCTGGATGGGCACCCACGCGGAGATGGCGGAGGTGCGCCGGGCGGTGACGCCCTCGTAGTTCTCGAACGGGTCGAAGTCGAGGACGGTGAGCCCCTTCGCGGGCGCGCCCACCACCGGGAGCGGGATCGAGCGCGCCGCCGGGGCGCTGGCCGGAGCGGGCGCGCGGAGCGCCGCCAGCTTCTCGGGGAGCTGCCGGTACGCGTCCGGACCCATGACCAGGTCAACCTGCCCCTTCTGCTGGAAGAGCTGCTCCCCCAGGCGCTGCGCCATGCAGCCGGTGACGCCGATGAGCAGCCCCGGTCGATCCGCGCGGAGCTGCTGGAGCTGGCCCACGCGCCCCACCACGCGCTGCTCCGCGTGGTCGCGGATGGCGCAGGTGTTGACCAGGATGACGTCGGCGTCCTCGGGGGCGTCGGCGGCGACGTACCCCTGCTCCGCCAGGATGCCGTGCATCAGCTCGGTGTCGCTGATGTTCATCTGGCACCCGTACGTCTCGATGTAGGCCTTCTTCTGCTCCGCCATGGCTCCGGTCCTGGATGGGGTCCTTCCGGGACCGCTGGTTACACCACTCTACCCGACAGGATCCCGGAACGGCGAGCGCGAAAGTGCGTGAGTGCGAAAGTCCGAGAGTGTCCCCAGGCGCGCCGCACCCCCCTCACCCCGGCCCACGCCCGCACTTCGCACCTCGCACCCCTCACTCCCGCGCCCACTCCCCGTAGAGCGGGAACCGGTCGCACAGCTCGCGCACCCGGCCGCGGACCCGGTCGAGCGCCGCGTCGTCGCCGCGGCCGAGGATGGCCTCGTCGATCAGCGCGGCGATCTCCCGCATCTCTCCCACGCCGAGGCCGCGGGTGGTGAGCGCCGGGGTGCCGATGCGGACTCCCGAGGTGACGAACGGCGACTCCGTCTCGCCGGGGACGGTGTTCTTGTTCACCGTGATCCCGGCGCGCTCCAGCGTCTTCTCCGCGTCCTTGCCGGTGATCCCCTTGCTGCGCAGGTCTACCAGGAGGAGGTGGTTGTCGGTGCCGCCGGAGACCAGCGTGAAGCCGCGCTCCGCCAGCGCCTCGCCCAGGGCGCGCGCGTTGGCGATCACCTGCGCGGAGTAGTCCTTGAAGGTGGGCCGGAGCGCCTCGCCGAACGCCACGGCCTTGGCGGCGATCACGTGCATCAGCGGGCCGCCCTGGATGCCCGGGAAGATCTGCTTGTCCACCGCCTTGGCGTGCTCCTCGCGCGCCAGGATCAGCCCGCCGCGGGGGCCGCGCAGCGTCTTGTGCGTGGTGGAGGTCACCACGTCGGCGTGGGGGACCGGGTCGGGGTGGTGCCCCGTGGCTACAAGCCCGGCGATGTGGGCCATGTCCACCACCAGCTTCGCCCCGGCCTCGCGGGCGATCTCGCCGAACACCTCGAAGTCGATGATCCGCGGGTACGCGCTCGCCCCGGCGACGATCACCTTGGGGCGCACCCGCAGCGCCTGCTCGCGGAGCCAGTCGTAGTCGATGCGGTGGTCTTCGGAGCGGACGCCGTACGCCTCCACGTTGTACAGGCGCCCGCTGAAGTTCACCGGAGAGCCGTGGGTGAGGTGCCCGCCCTCGGACAGGTTCATCCCCAGCAGGGTGTCGCCCGGCTGCATCAGCGCGAAGTACACGGCCATGTTGGCCTGGGCGCCGGAGTGCGGCTGGACGTTCGCGTGATCCGCGCCGAAGAGCTGCAGAAGCCGCTCCTGCGCGATCCGCTCGACGTCGTCCACCACCTCGCACCCGCCGTAGTAGCGCTTCCCGGGGTACCCCTCGGCGTACTTGTTGGTGAGCACGGAGCCCATGGCCTGGAGCACCGCCCGCGAGACGAAGTTCTCGGAGGCGATCATCTCCAGCTGGTTCTCCTGGCGCTCGGCCTCGGCGACGAGGAGACGGTGGATGTCGGGATCGGCGGCTCTCAGGACGTCCATGGGCTGGCCTCTATCCGTCAAAACGTTGCGGTACGGGGTCGGAAGGCCAGGATTGTAACCCCCGCCGGGGGCGGTGTCGAGTGCGTCGAGGGACGGGGAGCGCCGGGAGGAAGGTGTGACGCCGGGAGCGGAAGGCGGACTACCCCGGCTCGGCGACCTTGCGGATGGGCGGCGGCGTGCGCTGATACTCGAGCGGGGCGGCCGGCTGGTCCTTTCGGTCTGGAAAGTCGGGATCGAGCAGGCTCGCCACCGGGACGCCGAGCGCGAACGCCAGCTTCGCCAGGGTGGACAGGCGGGGGTTGGCGTCCCCGCGCTCCACCTCGGCGATGCGGGGCTGGCGGACGCCGACGGCCTCCGCGAGCTGCTCCTGGGTGAGGCCCCGCTCCTTGCGGAAGCGGTAGACGTTGCTCGCGAGGACGTGAGGCAGGTCCACCTCGGCCGCCACCTCGGGCGGAGTGGGAAACTCCGCCTCCAGCTCACGAAAAAAATCGTCCGCGCGCATCGTCAGCCTCCCTTGCAGTTTCGCTCGATCCGTCGGAGCTCGTCCCGGACTGCGGACCGGCCGCGCGCATCCACGTAGAGCTCGACGTCCCGGACGAACGTGGATGCCATCGTCAGGCTCCGGCAATATACGTTATTGAGTATAGAACGCAAGGGGGCGTTCAGGGGCCGCCCGATAGCTTCGGCATCTGGACGTCAATCCTGGAGCCGGCGGTAGCGGCACCGCGCCCGCACCGCGCCCCCATCCGGCGTGGGAAGCTCCACCTCGCGCACGGCGTCGGCGCAGTGGCGGCCGTAGCCCTTGATCGCCATGGACCCGGTCATCACCTCCTCGTCGCGGGGGACGACGCGCAGCACCTCGTCGCTCATGAACACCACCAGCTTCCCGCGCGGGCGGGTGATGGAGACGTTGAAGCGGTTGGGGTTGAGCAGGAACTCGGCTTCGCGCTCCGCGTACTCGCCGTCCGCCACGGCGTAGGAGACGATCACCATCTCCCGTTCGTTCCCCTGCATCCGCTCCACCGTGTCCACCACCGGCAGCTCCCCCCGCGCCCAGCCCCCCGCCAGCAGCTCGCCGTAGATGGCGCTGTTCTGCGCGCGGTGGGGGGAGAGCACCGCCAGCGCGTGCGAGGCGAAGCGGCCGGCCGTGAAGCGCTCCCCCGTTTCCGGGTCCAGCAGGCCCGCGCGGGCGAGACGGGCGAGACGGGCCACCAGCGCCGCCTCGAACGGGTTGCGGGCGCCGGCGCGGAAGCCCGAGTAGGTGCAGAACACCACCGCGTCCTCGGGCCGGAAGAAGACGTCCCAGAGGAGCGCGTCCAGCTCGTCCGCGAGGTGCCCGGAGCGGGCGGCGGTGCGGACCCGCTCGTCCGGGCACATCGACACCAGGCCCGGATAGAACAGCTCCCGCGGGTACTCCACGAGCGCGCGGTTCATCCGGCGGCTCTCCCGCAGCACCAGCTTGGGGAACGACTCCGCGAACCGCGAGAACACGGAGCCGAAGAGGGTGTCGCCCCCCGCGCCGTACCGCCCGCGGATCACCGGGGCGAGCTGCTTGTCGTCGCCGCAGAGGATCACCTGGCCGCCCCGGCGGATGGACGAGAGGGCGATCAGCGCCTCGGAGACCTTCATCTGCGAGGCCTCGTCGACCACCACCACGTCGAACCAGGGCTCGACCGGCGCCTCGGGAGAGCGCGCCTCGCGCATCCGCTTCCAGAGCGACCATACGGTGGAGCCGACCACCAGCGGCTCGCCCGTCTCCCCCGCCCGGGACAGCAGGCCGGACAGCTTCGCGTCGTCCACCAGCTCGACCGTGGTGCCCTCCAGGTCGGCGTCGGCGTCGCTCCCGCTCCCCTTCAGCTTCACCGCGCGGAGCGGGCTCGGGATCCCGGTGGCGGCCAGCTCCCGCGCCACCCGCACCAGCACGTTGGTGATGGCGCGGTGCGTCGCGGCGGAGACCAGGATCCGGCAGGGGCGCCCCGCCCGCCGCGCCGCCGCCGCCAGCCCCACCAGCATCCAGGCGAGCAGGTAGGTCTTCCCCGTCCCCGGCGGACCCCACACCAGCGAGACCGGGCGCCCGAACGCGGCCTCCCAGGCGTGGTCCTGGTCCGGGTTCAGCACCGGGCGCCCGTATGCATCCGCCGCGGGGGCCAGCACCTCGCGCCGCACCGCCTCCACGTCGGCCACCGGCGCAGTCCACTCCGCCGGGGCGCGCCCCTCCAGCAGGCCGACGACCGTTTCCGCCTCGGCCTCCCCGGCGGCGAGGGCCCGCAGCGTCGCCAGGATCCGGCGGGTGTTGAAGTCGCTCGGGGCCCGGTCCAGCACGCAGCGGCGGTCCAGGTGGATCGTGCCGGCCGCCTCCGCCTTGCGGAAGCCGTTCGGGTCGCCCGGGGCGAGGACCACGCGCGGCGGGGACACGGACAGGTCGTACTCCACCAGCTCCATGGAGAGCTGCCGCCGGAGCCAGGGCTTCCGGTCCGTCTCCAGCAGCGTGTCGGTCCCGTCGTTGGTGAGGACCAGGGTGAAGTCGCCGGGCTTGAACTTGGCGTCGCGGCACTCCGGGTCGAACTCGAAGACGAGGTGGCCGTCCTCGCGCCGCTCCGCCAGCTCCATCCCCCGGATGCACTCGAAGCGGCGGGCGCGGTCCTCGGCGGGGAGGGTGTGCAGCGCCCGGACCTGGACCGCTTCGGCCGCGGCCTCGGCGCGCGTGAAGGTGCGGAGCGCCTCCAGCAGCGGATGGGCGAGCGGCTCCGCGCCCCCGGCGCCGGGAAAGGGCTCCGCCTGCAGCCGGAGCCGGCTCGCGCCCCGCCGC
>DASYWD010000315.1 GCA_035936415.1 Longimicrobiaceae bacterium | reverse complement strand
CCCCCGCTCCGCCCCGACCCCGCGCGGATCCGCGGCGACGAACCCGAGCTGCGCGACGACCCGCCCGCGCCGCACCGCACCCCATCCGCACCCGAGCCGATGCACCCGCGCGCCACCGAGCTGCTCCGCGAGCTGGACCTCCAGCCGCACCCGGAGGGAGGCCACTTCCGCGAGCTGTTCCGCTCGCACCTCCGCGTCCGCCCCGACCGCGCCCCGGACGACCGCGCGGCGCTCACCACCATCTACTTCCTCCTCGCCTCCGGCGAGCGGAGCCGCTGGCACCGCGTCACCGCGGACGAGGCGTGGCACTTCTACGAGGGCGACCCCCTGGAGCTGCTCTGGCTCGACCCGGGAGGGCGCCGCCTGCACCGCGTCCTCCTCGGTCCGGTGGGCGCGGGGCGGGAGCCGGTGCACGTGGTGCCCGCCGGCTGCTGGCAGGCCGCCCGCCCCGCGGGCGCCTTCACCCTGGTGGGCTGCACGGTGGGCCCGGGCTTCGAGTTCGAGGACTTCGCCATACTCGACGCCCACCCGGAAATGGCCGACCGCATCCGCCGCGACTTCCCCGAAACGGAAGAGCTGATCTGACACCTGACGATGCCGCACGGGAGGCGGGGGGAGGCTCCGGAGGCGGTGCGTCTGTGTGAGCCCGCGCTAAAATCGCGTCTCTCGCAGACGGCAGGGCGAGTTTACGCACCGCCGGAGGGGCCTCCCCCCGCCGACCCCCACCGCGATCCCACCGGACAAACAGGCGCCCCCACCGGATTATCCCGATGGAGGCGCTGTTCTTCGTTCTCGAGCCCGACCGCCTACATCCCGTCGGTCTCCACGTCGAGCGCATCCACCAGGAAGGCCCAGCGGTCCGCCGCCTCCTCGATCTGCTTGGCCGTCGGCTTCCCCGCCCCGTGCCCGGCGCGCGTCTCCACGCGGATGAGGGCGGGGTTCCCGCACCCCTGCGCCGCCTGGAGGGCCGCCGCGTACTTGAAGGAGTGCCCCGGCACCACCCGGTCGTCGTGGTCGGCCGTGGTCACCATCGTGGCCGGGTAGCAGGTCCCCGGCTTCAGGTTGTGGAGCGGGGAGTACGCGTACAGGGTCGGGAACATCTTCGGGTCGTCCGCCGAGCCGTACTCCGGCACCCACCCCCAGCCCACCGTGAACTTGTGGTAGCGGAGCATGTCCATCACCCCCACGTCCGGGAGCGCGGCGCCGAAGAGATCCGGGCGCTGGTTCATCACCGCGCCCACCAGGAGCCCGCCGTTGGAGGCGCCCGAGATGGCGAGCTTCTTGGGCGAGGTGTACCCCTGCGCGATCAGGTGCTCGGCGGCGGCGATGAAGTCGTCGAAGACGTTCTGCTTCCGCTCCAGCATCCCGGCCCGGTGCCACTCCTCGCCGTACTCGTTCCCCCCGCGGAGGTTGGCGACGGCGTAGATCCCCCCCATCTCCAGCCAGGCCAGGCGGGAGACGGAGAAGGCCGGGGTGACGTTGATGTTGAAGCCGCCGTACCCGTACAGCAGCGTGGGATTGTCACCGTCCTTCGCGAGCCCCTTCCGGTGCGTGACGAACATCGGGACCCGCGTCCCATCCTTCGAGGTGTAGAACACCTGCTCGGTGACGTAGCGCGACGGGTCGAACCCGGGGATCTCCGGCTGCCGGAAGACGGTGGACTCGCCCGTCCGGAAGTCGTGGCGGTAGACCGTGGTCGGGTGCAGGAAGGAGGTGAAGGAGTAGAAGGCCTCCGGGTCGCCGCGGTCGCCGCGGAACGTGTTCACCGCCCCCAGCGTGGGGAGGGCGATCTCGCCCGCCGGCGCGCCGCTGAGATTGAACAGGCGGATCCGCGACGCGGCGTCCTGCAGGTACGAGGCGACGAAGCGGTTCCCCGCCATGGTCACTTCCTGCAGCGCGTCCTGCCCCTGCGGGATCAGCGTGCGCCAGGCGGAGCGCCCGGGCGAGCGGGTGTCCACCGCGACCACGCGGCCGCGCGGCGCCTCCAGGTCGGTCTGGAGGTAGAAGACCGGGCCGTCGTTGCCGACGAAGTCGTACCTGGCGTCGCCCTCGTCCAGGAGGGGGACCACCCGCCCCCGGACGTTCGGCCGGCGGGGGTTCTGGAGGTCCACGTAGTACAGCCGGTTGCGCGGGTCCGTCCCCTGGTTCACGGTGACCACCAGGTAGCGGCCGTCCTCCGAGACCCGCCCGAAGACGTACCACTCCGGTTTGTCCGGGCGCTCCCACACCAGCACGTCCTCCGACTGCGGCGTGCCGATCCGGTGGTAGTAGAGCTTGTGCCCCTTGTTCGCCGCGGTGAGCGCGTTCCCGGTGGGCTCCGCGTAGCGCGAGTAGAAGAAGCCCTGGTTGTCGTGCGTCCACGCTGCGCCCGAGAACTTCACCCACTTGAGCGTGTCGCTCAGGTCGCGCCCCGTGGCGACGTCGCGCACCCGGAACTCCTGCCAGTCCGAGCCGCCGGAGGTCACGCCGTACGCGACGCGCTTCCCGTCCTCGGAGACGCTGACGGTCGAAACCGCCACGGTGCCGTCCGCGGAAAGGGCGTTGGGGTCCAGGAGCACCCGCCCGGAGTCCCCGAGCGCCTCGTGGACGTACAGGACGGACTGGTTCTGGAGACCGCTGTTGCGGAAGAGGAAGTAGCGACCTCCCTCCTTGAAGGGGACCCCGTACTTGGGGTAGTTCCAGAGCTGGGTGAGGCGCGCGCGGATCCGCTCCCGCTCCGGGATCGCCTCCAGGTGCGCGAAGGTTACCCGGTTCTGCGCCTCCACCCAGGCCGCCGTCTCCGGCGAGTCGGCGTCCTCCAGCCAGCGGAACGGGTCGGCCACCCGCGTGCCGTGGTAGTCGTCCACCTGGTCCGCCCGCCGCGTCTCCGGGTAGTCGGGGCGGGCGGGCGGTGCGGAGGAGGTCTGCACGGGCACGGGAGCGGCGGACGTGGGTGCGGGAGAAGCGGGGGCGCAGGCCGCGAGGGCCAGGACCCCCGCGGCGGCGGCCGCGCCGAGCGGCCGCGTCCTCGTGGGAAGCCGGTGGTGCATGCGTTCAGACTCCTGGTGGGGTGTCGTCGGATTCCTCGGAAGCTGGGCCGGACGCCGCCGCCGCGCCAGCCCCCGCCGCCGGCTCGAAGCGGAGGACGAAGCCCTCGCCCTCCTCCGCCGCGTCCACCGTGGCGGTCCCGCCGTGCTCCAGCCGCCCGAAGAGGATCTCCTCCCCCAGCGGCTGCTTGAGCTCCTCCTGGATCAGCCGGGCGAGCGGGCGGGCGCCGTTCTGCGGGTCCAGCCCGCGGCGGGCCAGCCGCTCCCGGGCGGCCGGCGTCAGCTCCACCGTGACCTCGCGCTCCGCCAGGAGGGCGCGGAGCTCCCCCATCGTCCGGTCCACGATCCGCTCCATCACCGCCAGGGTGAGCGGCGCGAAGGCGATGCGCGCGTCCAGCCGGTTGCGGAACTCCGGGGTGAACGCCCGCTCGAAGGCGCGCGCGTCCTCCCCCTCGCCCGTCGCCCCGCCGAAGCCCACCCGCCGCCGCGAAAGCTCCTCCGCGCCGACGTTGCTGGTCATGATGAGGATGACGCTGCGGAAGTCCGCCTGCTTGCCGTTGTTGTCGGTCAGCTTGCCGTAGTCCATCACCTGCAGGAGGATGTTGAAGACGTCCGGGTGCGCCTTCTCGATCTCGTCCAGGAGGAGGACCGCGTGCGGGGTGCGGTTCACCGCCTCGGTGAGGAGCCCCGCCTGGTCGAAGCCCACGTACCCCGGCGGCGCCCCGATCAGCCGCGACACGGTGTGGCGCTCCATGTACTCGCTCATGTCAAAGCGGATCAGCTCCATCCCCAGCGTCTCGGCCAGGGCGCGCGCCACCTCCGTCTTCCCGACGCCGGTGGGGCCGGTGAAGAGGAAGGAGCCGATGGGCTTCTGCGGGTCGCGGAGCCCCGCCCGCGCCAGCTTCACGGCCGAGGCCACCTGCTCGCAGGCACGCTCCTGCCCGAAGACGCGGGCTTTCAGGTCCGCCTCCAGGGTGCGCAGCCGCTCCTTGTCCGAGCGGGACACCGTCTTCGGGGGGATCTGCGCCATGGTGGCGAGGATGGTCTCCACCTCCTCCGCGCCCACCACCGGGGGCTCCCCCTCCCCCGCGTGCTCCAGCTTCACCCCGGCGCCCGCCTCGTCCAGCAGGTCCACCGCCTTGTCGGGGAGCCTGCGGTCGTGCAGGTACCGGTGCGACAGCTCCGCCGCGGCGCGCAGCGCCTCGTCCGAGTAGCGGACGCCGTGGAACGACTCGTAGCGCGGGCGGAGCCCCTCCAGGATGCGGACGGTGTCCTCCACCGTGGGCTCCGCGATCTCCACCTTCTGGAAGCGGCGGGCGAGCGCGCGGTCCTTCTCGAAGTGCGAGCGGAACTCCTCCCAGGTGGTGGAGCCGATGCAGCGGAGCCCCCCCGCCAGCGCCGGCTTGAGGAGGTTGGAGGCGTCCATCGCCCCGCCGCTGGTCATCCCGGCGCCCACCAGCGTGTGGATCTCGTCCACGAAGAGGACGGCGTGCGGCCGCGCCTGGAGCTCCTGGAGCACCGCCTTGAGCCGCTCCTCGAAGTCGCCGCGGTAGCGGGTCCCCGCCAGGAGCGACCCCATGTCGAGCGAGAAGATCTCCGCGTCGCGGAGGGGCGCCGGGACCTCGCCGCGGTGGATCCGCCACGCCAGCCCCTCCACCAGCGCCGTCTTCCCCACCCCGGGGTCGCCCACGAAGAGCGGGTTGTTCTTGCGGCGGCGGGAGAGGATGTGGACGGTGCGCGCCACCTCGCGCTCCCGCCCGATCAGCGGGTCGATGCGCCCCTCCGCCGCCAGCCGCGACAGCGGGACGGTGAAGCGGGCGAGCGCCCCTCCCGGCGGCGCCTCCTCCTCCCCGTCCTCCTCCGCGGCGGGGCCGGCGGGGGCGCGCACCGGCTCGTCGTCCACGCCGCCGTGCGAGACGGCGCGCAGCAGCGCCAGGCGGGTGAGCCCCGCCTCCTCCAGGAAGTGCACCGCGTACGAGTCCGGCTCGTCCCACATCGCCACCACCACGTGCGGGCCGGCGACCTCGTCCTTCCCGGCGCGGAGCACCTGGAGCGCCGCCTGCTGCACCACCCGGCGGAAGGCCAGGGTGAGCACCGGCTCCGTGCTCCCGTCCGGCGCGACGGCGTCCACCTCCTCGCCCAGGTAGCGGTCCAGGCGCGCCTTGAGCCGCTCCGTCCCCACCCCGCACCGCTCCACCGCGGCGGCGGTGCCGGAGTCGTGCAGCAGGGCGAAGAGCAGGTGCTCCAGCCCCGCCATCTCGTGGCCGCGCCGCGCCGCCTCCAGCACGGCCAGGCGCAGCGTCACCTCCAGCTCGGGGCGAAGGGCGGGGTTGGGCATCTTATTCGGGCTCCATCGTGAGCAGGAGGGGGAATCCCTCCTCGCGCGCGGCCTCGGTCACCTGGGCCACCTTGGTCTCCGCCACCTCGCGGGTGTACCGCCCCGCCACCCCCACGCCCAGCGTGTGCACCTGGAGCATGATCTGCGCGGCCTCGGTGGCGGACTTGCGGAAGAAGCGCACCAGCACGTCCACCACGAACTCCATGGTGGTGTAATCGTCGTTGTGGAAGAGCACCCGGTACAGCCGGGGCGTCTTCGCGCGGGGGCGCTCCTGGACGAGCAGCTCCTCGCGCCGCGCCGGGTCGCCCTCCCTGCGGTCTCGGTCCTGTTCGGGCATGTCCTGCTGAGCGTTACGGCGATGCGCCCGCCGCCGCGGGCGCGGTCTCCACGACCGGGATACGCCTGACGTTCCCGACAAAAGGAACGATACACCGCGCCCGGGGCAAGGATTCACGTGCAGGGGACGCGGCGCGCCGGGGGCGGCACGCGTTTTCCATCGGGGCCCGGCATGACCGAGACCGCCACCACCATCCCCGAGGAGCGCACCGAGGACGGCGGGCGCATCGCCCACGAGCTCCTGGTGCAGCGGATCCTGCAGCCGGACGACGTCACCTGCGGCCCCACCTGCCTCCGCAAGGTCTACCAGTACTACGGGCTGGAGCTGGAGCTGGCGCAGGTGCTGGGGGAGATCGACCGCAACGAGGACGGCGGCACGCTCGCCGTCTTCCTGGGGATCGCGGCGCTGCGCCGGGAGTTTCGCGCGCGCCTCTACGCCTACGACCTGCGGATCTTCGACCCGAGCTGGTTCGACATCCCCATGCCCGAGCTGGCGGAGAAGGTCCACCGCCGCATCCCCTTCCTCACCAGCGCCAAGACGATCCGGGCCGCCCGGGCGTACCTGGAGTTCCTGGAGCTGGGCGGGGAGGTGGCCTTCGAGGAGCTGACCCCCGGTCTTCTGAAGGAGATCCTGGACCGCGACCACCCCATCCTCGCCGGTCTCTCCGCCACCTACCTGTACCGCTGGAAGCGCGAGCGGCAGCTGGAGGAGCTGGACGAGTTGGTGCCGGACGACGTGCGCGGCGAGCCCACCGGGCACTTCATCGTCATCGCCGGCTACGAGCAGTGGGGGCGCCGCTTCTCGCTGCGCGACCCCTCCGCGCACGTCCCGGACGCGGACGAGGGGCGGCAGGTGGTGGACGCGCAGCGCCTGATCAACTCGATCCTGCTGGGCGACCTCACCTACGACGCCGTGCTGCTGGAGCTGTGGCGCGGCGATGCCGAAGGGAGCCCCGCGTGAGCCGCCGGCGCCTGGTGGTGGTCGTCTCCGACCCGCGCAAGGCGGGCGACCTCCCCGCGGAGCTGCTGGCCTCCGCCGACGAGTACCTGGAGGGCGGCGAGGGGTTGACCGACCGCGGCCTCACCGTGGTCAACCTCTGCAACTCGTACCGCTACCGCACCCGCGGCTACTACGCCTCGCTCCTGGCGGACGCGCGCGGGCAGACGGTGCTCCCCAGCGTGGAGACCATCGAGGGGCTGGCCGACGCCTACGGGCTCTTCCGCGCGCTGCGGGAGGCCGGCGTCCCCACCGTGGACCCGCGGGAGATGCGCGCCCGCCGCCGCGCGCTCCCCGTGCCGCTCCACCCGGAAGACGACGACGGAGACGAGGGCGCCGACGACGACGAGGCCGTTCCCCTCCTCCGCGCGGAGGGGGACGGCCCGGGCTACCGCCCCGCCACGGAGGCCGAGGCGGCGGAGTCGCTGGCATACTTCGGCACCTGCGCGGACCCGCGCTTCCGCGCCGCGTCGCTCGCGGTGTTCCGGGAGTGGCCGGTGCCGGTGCTCCGCATCCGCTGGCTCCTGGAGGACCAGGAGTGGAAGGTGACCGGGGTGGCGCCGGTCTCACTCCGCCAGCTCCGCCGGGAGGAGCGGGCGGAGCTCGCCGAGGCGCTCCGCAACGAGCGCCTGGTGGTGCGCCGCGGCGCGCCGGTCCCCTACGAGGGGAAGCGCGCCTCGCTGGCGGTGCTCTTCGACGCGGACGACCCCTTCGCCCCCTCGTCGCCGGAGACGATCGACAAGCTGGAGCGGGTCGCGGCGAAGATGAACGTGTACGTGCAGCGCATCGGGCTGGGCGACCTGGAGAAGCTGGGCGAGTTCGACGCGCTCTTCATCCGGGCCCTCACCTCGGTGAGCGACCCCGCCTTCCAGTTCGCGCTGCGCGCGGAGGCGCTGGACATGCCCGTGGTGGACGACTCGCAGTCCATCATCCGCTGCAGCAACAAGGTCTTCCTGGAGGAGCTGCTGCGGCGCGAGGGGATCCCCACCCCGCGCACGCTGGTGGTCACCGCCCGCACCCCGCCCGACCAGCTCGCGGAGCTGGGCTTCCCGGCGGTGATCAAGCTCCCGGACGGCTCCTTCTCCGCTGCGGTTCACAAGGTGGCCTCGCCGGAGGAGTACCGGGAGCGCTCCGCGGAGATGTTCCGCCGCTCCCCGCTCATCATCGCCCAGGAGTACCTCCCCACCGACTTCGACTGGCGCGTCACCGTGCTGGACGGGCAGCTCCTCTTCGCCGCGCGCTACTTCATGGCGAAGGGGCACTGGCAGATCCGCACCGAGGAGAAGGGGACCGAGCGCTACGGGCGCGTGCAGGCGGTGCGGCGCGACCAGGCCCCGCGCGGGGTGGTGGAGCTGGCGCTGCGGGCGGCGGCGCTGATCGGCCGCGGGCTGTACGGCGTGGACATCAAGGAGACGCCGGCCGGGCCGGTGGTGATCGAGATCAACGACAACCCCAACCTGGACGTGGGCTACGAGGACACGGAGGACGGCAGCGCCGTCTACGAGGACATCGTGCGCTTCTTCCTGCGCCGGGTGGAGGAGGGCGCCGAGGCGGAGCCCGCCCCCGCCGACCCCGCGGAGGAGACGGCGCCGCTGCGCGCCCCCATCCGCGCCCGCCGCGCACCGCAGCCGCGGGCGCACTACCGCCCCTTCGAGGTGGCCGGGGTGGAGCTGGAGTACGCCGTGGTGGACCGCGACCTGAACGTGGCGCACCGGGTGGAGGAGGCGTTCCGGACGCTCGCGGGGCGCGGGTGCTCGGACGTGGACCTGGGGGCGGTGGGGCTCTCCAACGAGATCGCCGACCACGTGCTGGAGGTGAAGACGCAGGCCCCCGCGCGCAGCCTGGCCGAGGCGGAGGAGACCCTGGTGGAGGGGATCCAGCGCTTCGCGGCGGTGCTGCGCGACGAGTTCGACGCGCGGCTGATGCCCACCGGGATGCACCCCTGGATGGACCCGCGCGGCGCCCGCCTCTGGCGGCGCTCCAACGCGCGCGTCTACGACGCCTACGCCCGCCTCTTCGACGTGAAGACGCACGGGTGGATGAACGTGCACAGCTGCCACCTGAGCCTCCCCATGGGGCGCGAGGCGGAGGCGGTGGCGATGCTGAACGCCGCGGCGCTCCTCGTCCCCTACCTCCCGGCGCTGGCGGCCTCCTCCCCGATGCACGACGGCGACCTGCAGCCCGCCGTGGACGGCCGGCTGGCGTGGATCCTGGAGCACCAGGCGCGCATCCCGGAGTCGCAGGGGGAGATCGTCCCGGAGTACGTGGAGAGCCTGGCGGACTACCGCCGGCGCATCCTGGGCGGGATGTACGCCGCGCTGGACCGGATCCCGGACACGGGGCCCCTCCGCCACGAGTTCTTCAACGCGCGCGGGGCGGTGTTCAAGGCGTCCAGCAAGCGGATGGAGGTGCGGGTGCTCGACACGCAGGAGTGCGTGCGGATGGACATGGCCATCTCCGTGTTCGTGCGCTCCGCCCTCAAGTCGCTGACGCAGCGCGTGCTGGAGGGGCGGGCGCAGCTCCCGGCGCACGCGGTGCTCGTGGCGGACTTCCGCGCCGCGGTCCGCGACGGGAGCCGCGCGCGGGTGACGGCGCCGCACTTCGGCTCGGTGGACCGGGACGCCGACGGCCGCGCCGCCGTGCGCGACGTGCTCCGCGTGCTCCTGGAGGACGCGCGCCGCTCGGTGCGCCGCGACGAGGCGGAGCTGCTGGAGCTCGCGGGGCGGGTGATCGAGGCGGGGACGCTCTCG
>DASYWD010000314.1 GCA_035936415.1 Longimicrobiaceae bacterium | reverse complement strand
CGCCCCCCGCCCCTCGTGTCGTCCGTCCGCGGAGCGGTCAGCGCTCCAGCGTCCAGGTGATCGGCAGGGTGATCATCACGCGGACGCCGCGCCCGCCCACCTTCGCCGGCCGGAAGCGGAAGCGCTCCGCCGCCTTCACGGAAGCGTCCGAGAACCCCTCGTGGGTGGTGGACACCACGGTCACGCTCCCCGGCTCCACCCGGCCCTGCGCGTCGATCACGAGCTGCAGCTGCGTCTGACCGGCGATCCCCGCCTCGCGCAGCAGCGTGGGGTAGAGGCGCTGCAGGACGCGCTGCATCTCCGCGGCGTTCGCCAGCGCCGGGCGCTCGGCGACGGCGCCGACGTCGTACACCTCGCCGCCGGAGACGACGGGGCCGGTCGCGCCGGTGGGCGGCCGGTCGTCGGCAGGGTCTACCGGGCCGACCACGTCGCCCCGGACCCGGCCGATCCCGTCGACGTCGGCCGGGGTGAGCGGGCGGTCCGCGGGGCTGTAGTCGGGCAGCCCCTTCGGGATGTCCTCGGGCGGGGTGGGCTGTACGTAGTCCCCCGTCTTGGGCGCGCTCGGCGCCTCCGGCCTCATCGGCTCGGGGACGGCGAGCTCCGGCTCGCGAGGGGGCTCCGGCACCTCCGGCACGTAGGGGCCGATGGGGAGGATGTCCACCACCTCGCGACGGGGCTCCCCGCCGGAGGCGAGAAGGACCCCGCCGAGGAGGAGGACGTGCGCGCCGACGGAGGCGGCGACGGTGGCCGGGCTCCAGAAGCGGCGCTTGCGGCGCCCGGACGTGAGGTTGGAGAACATGCGGCACCTTCCCAGGCGGAGGTGGGGCGGGCGGCCGGGGATCGGCCGGGATGCGTACCGCACCGCAGGCGCAACGTACGGTCCCCGGGATCGCCGGAGGGCCAAGCCGAACCCCCGCAGCGGCTTACCTTCGCCGGGCACCGCAACCGCGCCCGCCCTGCGTCTGCGGGGGAGGACACCCCGCCGGACGGAAAGGAGGACACCCCGGGCCCGGGGCTCACGCCGGGGCCATCCGGTACACCCGCCCGCTGGCCGAGAGCACGTACAGCTCCCCCGCCGCGTCCTCCCCGAACGAGAGGACGTTCCCCACGTCCCCGAAGTCCCACTCCCGCCGGTCCGCCGCGCCGTTCCCGTCGTAGCGGAAGCTGCGCACCCACCCCCGACAGAAGTCTCCGTAGAAGTAGTGCCCGCGCAGCGCCGGGATCCGGCTTCCCCGGTACACGTACCCGCCGGTGACGGAGCACCCCTCGGCGTGCGAGTACTCCAGCACGGGGATGACGAGCCCGTCCCGGCTGCACCCCTCCGCCGGGCGGAAGCACCGGCTCCCCTCCATGACGTTCCACCCGTAGTTCAGCCCGGCCGCACCCGCGCGGACGACGTTCACCTCCTCCACCGCGTTCTGTCCCACGTCGGCCGTGTAGAGGAGCCCGGCCTCGCGGTCCCAGGCGAAGCGCCAGGGGTTCCGCAGCCCGGTGGCCCAGACCTCCCCCCGCGCGCCGGACCGCCCCGCGAAGGGGTTGTCCGCCGGGACGGCGTACGGGTCCCCGGCGTCCACGTCGATGCGGAGCATGGCGCCCAGCAGCGTCGCCGGGTTCTGCCCGTGCCCCTGCGGGTCGTTCGCGGAGCCGCCGTCGCCCATCCCCACGTACAGCCTGCCGTCGGGCCCGAACGCCACCAGCCCGCCGTTGTGGTTCGAGAACGGCTGCGCCACCTGCAGGATCAGCTTCGCGGACGCGGGATCGGCGCGGTTGCGGTCGCCGCTCACGCGGTAGCGCTCCACGCGGGTGTCGCCGCCGCGGTCGGTGTAGTTGACGTAGAGGTAGCCGTTGGAGGCGTACGAGGGGTGGAAGGCCACGCTGAGCAGCCCCCGCTCGCCGCCGCTGGAGACGCGGTCGGCGATGTCCAGGAAGGGCGCGGGGAGGAGCGCGCCGTTCTCCACCACGCGGATGCGCCCCGGCTGCTCCACGACGAAGAGGCGCGGATCGCCGCGCGGGGCGGTCAGGTACAGCGGGTTGGCGAGGCCGCGCGCCACTTCCTCCAGCCGGACCCCCTCGCCGCCCGGGTCCGGCGGCCCCGAGCCGTCGTCGCCGGAACAGCCGGCGAGCAGGCAAAGCGCGAGCGCGAAGCGGATCATGGGCCTCCTCGGGGGCGGCGGGTGTGGGGGACGGCGGCGCGTGCAGCGGCCATCCGCCTCACCGCACGCCCCGCGCCGCCGCTCCCCTACCAGCGGCCGGAAAGCTCCACCTCGCACAGCTCGCTGGGAGCGGCGGGGTCGTCGCTGTCCACCACCACCCAGGCGCGGCCGGAGGACGCCAGCGCGAGCCCTTCGACCTTCGCGGTGAACGGGCTGCCGTCGGGCCCGCGCAGCGGCGTCCAGCGCACCCGGTCCGGGGCGTCGAACACGCCGAGCGCGGATCCTGCGACGCGGCCGTCGCGGGTGGCGTCGGGCGAGTCTTCCGCGGCGGCGGAGTACAGGAGCCGCCCTCCCCCGTGCGCGGCGTCGGTGAAGCCGAGCCGCAGCCCGTCGATCTCGCCCAGCCGGTAGCGCACCACCTCCTGCGGCTCCGGCGGCGCCGCTTCCGGGTCGCGGAGGTAGGCCCGGAGCGCCGCCCACTCCAGGTCGCAGGTGGCGTCCACGGGGAGGAGGCCGCCGCGGGGGGCGCCGTTCCCCCGCCCGAAGAGCCGCAGCCGCCCCCCCAGGAGCACCGCCCCCTCCACGTTCAGGTCGCTCCCGGCGAAGTCGTCGCGCTCCCGGAGGCGGCGGTACAGCGCGGAGGCGTCGCGCAGGGCGACCGTCGGCGCGCTGCCGGGGAGCCCTTCCACGACGGCCACGCGCTCGCGGCGCGCCGACGACCCCGAGCCGAAGGCCAGGAGCAGGTCGCCCTCCGCGCCGGGGACAGCCACGCACGCCTCCAGGTCCAGCTTGTGGGCCTTGGTGCCCCGCACGTCGTCGAACTGCCGCTTTCCTCCGTGGCCCGCCGGGAGGGGGACGGCGCGGGCGCGGAGCGTCGCCGGGTCCACCAGCGCGACGAAGTTGGCATCGTCCTGCACCACGGCGAGGTTGCCGCCCACCCAGGCGAGGCTCGACCCGGCGCGGACGTGCGCGGGGCGGTCCAGCTCCGCGTCGGGGCCCTCCTCGTACAGCAGCGGCACCCGCGCGACCACGCGCGCGGAGAGCCCCGGGTCCTCGACTGCCTCCACCTCTCTGGCCATGCTCCGTCCTCCACCTGGAGAAAGGTCCGGCGGACCGGGAGGCAAACTATGCGCCCGGAGCGGCCCTGCCCACCCGGGTGCCGGCACGTTCCGCGGTGTCGGCGAGGCGCCATGGACGCGCCTCTGGCGCGTCCACTTTGTCCACGTTATCGTGTCGGCAGCGTAGAGATCCAGAACGCCCACTCCTTGCGCATCCTGCCCATGTGCCATCCGCGCTACCCCGGCCCGATCGTGCTCGACCCCGACGAGCGGATCCCCTACGTGTTCATCGTGAAGGAGCTGACGGAGATCGGGAAGGAGGAGGCCGGGCTGGTACTCTGGCAGGTGCTGCGCGACGTCCGCTCCTGGCTGGAGGCGATCACCGCGCCCGACGAGGCCACGCTCGACGAGGCGGGGTGGCGGCTGGACGGGCTGGTGCCGGAGCTGTCCGCGACCCTCCCCGCGCTCGACCGCCTCATCCGCGATGCGGTCCCGGACCAGCCCGCGATGGAAGCCGTGGCGCTCGGGTGCATGCACGTGGGCCTCTGGGCGGAGGACGCCGCGGCGGGACGCACCGCGCTCGCCTTCTTCCAGGCGGCGGAGGACGCGGACCCGGACAACCCGCACCATGCCTACAGCGTGGGCCGGGTCGCGCGGAAGCTGGCCCTGTACGACGAGGCGGAGGGGTGGCTCAAGTGGGCGCACTGGGTCGCGCGGGGCGCCGGCCGCTGGGAGGTGGCGACGCTGGCGATGTCCGGCCTGGGCAACCTGTACCGCCAGCGCGGCAACCTGCCGCTCGCCATGCGCTATCACAAGCTCACGCAGCGGATCGCGCGGCGGCACGACCTGCGGACGCTGGAGGGCGACGCGCTGTACGACCTGATGCTTCTCAGCTTCGACCTGATGAACGAAACGCTGGCGATGGAGTACGCTCGGCGGGCGATCTCGGCATATGGACCCGGACACGGCCGGATCTTCCGGATGTCGAAGGACATCGCCTGGCTCTGGATGGATCGCAGCGGAGAGTTCGAAAGCGCCGCGCAACTCTTTACCTCGCTGCTCGACCACGTGTGGGAGCCGCGCAACCGCCTCCTGCTGCTCGCGAGCCTCGCGAGAGCGGCCGCCGGAGCAGGTTGGAAGGAGGTGTTCGAGAGCATGTGGATCGAGAGCTGGGCGACGATCCGCCATCAGGCGACGGCGGACGGCCACGCCGCGGCCCTCGCCCAGCTCGCACTCGGCGCAAGCAGCTTCGGATCCTGGGATCGGGCCCAGCTTGCGGCCGAGGAGGCATTCCGCCTTGCGAAGGAACGGGCCGAGGGGGAAGTGCTCTTCGTTGCGGAATCGATCCTGGACGCAGTCCGACACAGCGTGATCGCCGAAGAGAAGATCCACGGTGTGAATGGAACCCGGAGCAATCCCGCGCGGAGAAGCAGCGAAGCCGCTGCCGACCTTACTACCAACCTGATGACGGCCATGAGGGTGCGGCGGGACGACGCGCCCTATAGTCCCATCCACACCCTCATGCCGATGGATTAAATCAGTTGCCGCTCCCGCATGTCCCGATGCCGCAGCGCTCCGACAGCGTCGTCGACGTCGTGTCCGCCCCGATGGAGTTCCCCGATCCGTCGAGCCCGACACCGTCGAACGCCGGCCTGGCGGGCGAGACGGGGCCTCCCTGCTCCGCGGAGCAGGCGGAGAAGAGCGCGAGGGCAAGCGCGGCGAGGAGGATACGAGTGGTACGCATGGGTAGGACTCCTGACTGGAAATGAGAGGCTGGGGCGGGCGATTTCCCGCGCCCAGGCACCAAATGTAAGCGCCTATGTTCGATTGAGATAGCGCCTAAATATGTACGCTGTGTACGTCCTTGTGTATACAGAGTTTACACTCTCCTGACCCAGATGTCCTGGAACGATCGAGCGCCGCCTTGAGCGGGAGCAGCACTGGACACCCGGCCGGATCCGTCGCGAGCTTCCCTTCCTCGCACCTCCGCACCTGTCGGATCCATCCAGCAGGGGCTCCGACAAGCCGTAAACCGCACCAGCTTCGTCCATCCCCCGGCACGGCGGTTGCGGCCCGCTCCCTCCCCCTCTCATGGGCAACTCTCACGAAGGAGCGGAGCATACGATGGACATCAAGTTGAGGCCGCTGGAGGAGCAGGTGATCGTCGTGACCGGCGCGACCAGCGGGATCGGGCTCGCCACCGCGCGGCTGGCCGCCAAGCGCGGGGCGCGGGTGGTGCTCGTCTCGCGCGACAAGTCCGACCTGAAGAAGGCCGTCCGCGCCATCCAGAAGGACGGCGGCGAGGCCACCTACTCCGTGGCCGACGTGGGCGACATGGACGAGCTGCGCTCCGCGGCCGAGCACGCCGTCAAGGAGTTCGGCGGCATCGACACCTGGATCAACAACGCGGGCGTCTCCATCTACGGCCGCATCGAGGAGGTCCCGCTGGAGGACGCGCGCCGCCTGTTCGAGACCAACTACTGGGGGATGGTGCACGGCTCCCTCCTCGCCGCCGAGCACCTGCGCGAGCATGGCGGGGCGCTGATCAACGTGGGGAGCGTCGTTTCGGACCGCGCCATCCCGCTGCAGGGGCACTACTCCGCCAGCAAGCACGCCATCAAGGGCTTCACCGACGCCCTGCGCATGGAGCTGGAGGAGGAGGGGGCGCCCATCTCCGTCACCCTGGTGAAGCCGTCGTCCATCGACACCCAGTACCCGCAGCACGCCCGGAACCTGATGGACCGGGAGCCCAGCTTCCCGCCGCCCGTGTACTCGCCGCGGGTGGTGGCGAAGACCATCCTCCGCTGCGCCGAGCGGCCCGTGCGGGACATCACCGTGGGCGCCGGCGGGGGGGTTCTCGCCGGGATGGGGAAGCTGGCCCCGCGCCTGACCGACCGGTACATGGAGTCCAGCCTCTTCGAGCAGCAGAAGAGCGACGAGCCCACGCCCGCGAAGCGGCGCGACGCCCTGCACCGCCCGCGCAAGGGCGACCTCGCCGAGCGCGGCGACTACCCCGGCCACGTGGCGAAGAGCAGCGCCTACACCGGCGCGAAGCTGCACCCCATCCGGACCATGCTGGCGGTGGCGGCGCTCGGCGCCGGGGTGGCGATCGCCCTCCGCGGCGGCGACGGGCTGGGGGGCGGCATCGGCGAGGGCTCGGGCGACTGGACCGCGAGGGACTGACCCGCGGGGTGGCGCGGGCGCAACAGTCCACC
>DASYWD010000313.1 GCA_035936415.1 Longimicrobiaceae bacterium | reverse complement strand
GCCGCGGGAGAGTCTCCCGCGGCAGCCGGCTGACTTCTTACCGAGCAGATACCATGCGCCGCTTGCTCTTCGTTCTCACGGCCCTCGTCCTCGGCTCCGCCGCCCCGCTGCACGCCGCGGAGGGCGGGCTGCTGGAGGCGAACACGGGCCTGATGGTCTGGACGATCGTCATCTTCGGGATCGTCCTCCTGATCCTCTCCCGGGCCGCCTACCCGAAGATCCTCGGGGCCGTCGAGGCACGCGAGCGGCACCTGGCGGAGCTCGCCGCGGCCGCCGAGCGCGACCGCGCCGAGGCCGCCACGCTCCTGGAGGACGCCCGCCTGCAGAGGGAGACCGCGCGCGCCGAGATCCAGGCCGCCATGGCCGAGAGCCGCACCGAGGTGGAGCGGATGAAGGCCGACATCCTCGCCGAGGCCCGCCGCGACCAGGAGGAGCTGATGGAGCGCGCCCGCCGCGACATCGCCGCCGAGCGCGAGGCGACCATCGACGCCGTCCGCCGCGACGCCGTGGAGCTGGCGATGCGCGCCGCCGAGAAGCTGGTGCGCCGCAACCTGGACGCCGAGGAGAACCGCCGCCTCGTGCGCGAGTACCTCGGCCAGCTCTCCGGGCCCGCCGTCCCGGCCGGAGTCTGACCCGTGCGCGCCGAAGCCATCGCCCGGAACTACGCGGAGACGCTGCTCGCCCTGGCCCAGCGCCACGGCGGCCTCGCGACCGCGCAGGCGTACCTGGGGGCCATCGAAGACCTCGCCACGCTGCTGGAGCGCGAGCCCCGGGTCCGCGAGTTCCTGGAGACGCCCCGCGTGTCCCGGGAGCAGAAGCAGCAGGCGCTGCGGGCCACCCTCGCCGGTCGTGTCCCGGACCTCTTCCTCCGCTTCACCCTGCTGGTGGTGGAGAAGGGGCGGCAGGGGCTCTTCCGCGAGATCGCACTCGCGTACCGCGACCGGGTGGACGAGCTGCTCGGGCAGGTCCGCGTGCAGGTGGCGATCTCCCACGAGCCCGATGCGCTGCTGCAGGAGGAGATCCGGCGCGCGCTGGAGGCCCGTCTCGGGAAGAAGGTGATCGCCGAGTACCGGGTGGACCCGGAGCTCCTGGGCGGGCTGATCGTCCGCATGGGCGACGAGATCCTGGACGGCTCGGTCCGGAGCCGGGCGGCCCACCTGCGCCGCCGCCTCCTGGAGACCCGTCTCCCCGCCCCGGCCACGGCGGCGTGAGCCCTGGCCGGCCGCGGGCCGCAGCGCGGAACCGCGCGCGACGCAGCCGGTACAGGGGGCAGGAATAGCGTAACCGGTTTCGGCTCAAGTAGTTCACAACAGGCAAACGGCCACTCCAGCGGCGTCGCTGGACCGGAAAAGGATTAAAGAGATGGCGGTCGACACCCAGCTTCGCGCGAGCGAGATCAAGAACGTCCTCCTCGGGGAGATCGAGCGGTACGAGGACGTGCTGCAGGCCGAGGAGGTCGGTGAGGTTCTCGAGGTCAAGGACGGGATCGCCCGCATCTACGGCCTCGGCGGGACCATGGCGAGCGAGATGCTCGAGATCACCGCGCGCGAGAGCGGGCAGGTGATCTCCGCGCTGGCGCTCAACCTGGAAGAGGACAACATCGGCGCGGTCGTCATGGGCGACTGGACCGCGATCCAGGAGGGCGACCAGGCCCGCCGCACCGGGCGCGTGCTCGACATCCCGGTCGGCCCCGAGTTCCTGGGCCGCGTGGTGAACCCGCTCGGCGAGCCGGTGGACGGCAAGGGCCCGATCCACGGCGTCGCCCGGCGGCAGGTGGACATCGTCGCTCCCGGCATCGTGCTGCGCCAGCCGGTGAAGGAGCCGATGCAGACCGGGATCAAGGCGATCGACGCGCTGATCCCCATCGGCCGCGGCCAGCGCGAGCTGATCATCGGCGACCGCGGCACGGGGAAGACCGCCATCGCCATTGACGCCATCATCAACCAGAAGGGCCAGGGCGTCGTCTGCGTCTACGTCGCCATCGGGCAGAAGAACTCGACCATCGCCGGCGTGGTGAAGCGGCTGCAGGACGCGGGCGCCCTGGACTACACCATCATCGTCGCGGCCTCCGCCTCCGACCCGGCCCCGCTGCAGTACATCGCACCGTACGCCGGGACCGCGCTCGCCGAGTACTTCATGTACACCAAGGACGAGAACGGGAAGGGGAAGGCGACGCTCTGCGTGTACGACGACCTTTCCAAGCAGGCCGTGGCGTACCGCCAGATGTCGCTGGTGCTCCGCCGCCCCCCGGGCCGCGAGGCGTACCCGGGCGACGTGTTCTACCTGCACTCGCGCCTCCTGGAGCGCGCGGCCAAGCTGTCCGACGAGATGGGCGGCGGGTCGCTGACCGCGCTCCCCATCATCGAGACGCAGGCGGGCGACGTGTCGGCGTACATCCCGACCAACGTGATCTCCATCACCGACGGGCAGATCTTCCTGGAGTCTAACCTGTTCTACTCCGGCGTCCGCCCCGCGGTGAACGTCGGCATCTCGGTGTCGCGCGTGGGCGGCGCGGCGCAGATCAAGGCCATGAAGAAGGTGGCCGGCAAGCTCAAGGGCGAGCTGGCGCAGTACCGCGAGCTGGAGGCGTTCGCCGCCTTCGGCTCCGAGCTGGACCCGGTCACCCAGCGCCAGCTGGCGCGCGGCGCCCGCTCGGTGGAGGTGCTGAAGCAGGGGCAGTACTCGCCCATGCCGGTGGAGCAGCAGGTCGCCATCATCTATGCGCTGACCAATGGCTTCCTGGACAACGTGGACGTGGCGCAGGTCCGGGCGTGGGAGCGCGACTTCCACATCTACCTGCGCACCACGCACCCGGAGGTCCTGGACGGGATCCGCAACGACCGGGACCTGACCGCCGACAACGAGAAGGCGCTCCGCGCGTCCATCGAGCGGTACGCAGAGATGTTCGCGGACCCGCACTCGCCGGTGGGTACCGAGAACTACGCGAACTCGGCCATCCTCCAGGAGACCGACGCCGACCGGCGCATGGGCGAGGAGCAGCTCCGTATGGCCGCGCGTCCCGAGGCGAACGCCGCCTCCGCGCGCCAGAGCTACTGAGCGGCCCCCGCGAACGCTAGAGCTGAGGAGTCATGGCCAAAGGGAGAGAACTCAAGGGGCGGATCCGCTCGGTCCAGAACACGCGCAAGATCACGCGGACGATGGAGATGGTCGCCACGTCCAAGCTCAAGCGCGCCCAGGACCGCGTGGCCGCCGCCCGACCCTACGCGGAGCAGCTCGGCGAGGTCATCCAGCGCCTCCTGACCCCGGAGCTGGCGGTCCGCTACCCGCTGCTCCGGCAGCCGGAGCAGGTGCGGCGTGCCGCCGTGGTCCTGCTCACCTCCAACCGCGGCCTGGCGGGCGGCTTCAACGCCAACCTGATCCGCGAGGCGCGGACCCTGCTGCGCGACCTCCGCGGCCGGGGTGTCGAGGTGGAGCTGCACATCGCCGGGAAGAAGGGGATCTCCTTCTTCCGCTTCCAGGGCGAGACGCTACGCAGCGCGGTCAACGACATCAGCGACCGCCCGTCGGCCGCGGACGCCGAGCGGCTGGTGAACGACCTGATGGACGACTTCACGGCGGGCACGCTGGACGCCGTGTACGTGGTGTACGCGCGCTTCGTCTCCGCGCTCTCCACCCCGCCCGCCACCCTGCAGCTCCTCCCG
Organism: Longimicrobiaceae bacterium; assembly: GCA_035936415.1. Classification (NCBI taxonomy): domain Bacteria; kingdom Pseudomonadati; phylum Gemmatimonadota; class Longimicrobiia; order Longimicrobiales; family Longimicrobiaceae; species Longimicrobiaceae bacterium. The sequence goes on along the minus strand of DASYWD010000313.1, from coordinate 7,310 downwards.
GTGCCCGCACCGGCCGAGGGTGAGCGGAGCGGGGGCGGAACGGACTACATCCTGGAGCCCTCCGCGGACGAGATCCTGAACCGGATCCTCCCCCTGTACGTGCGCAACGGGGTGTACCGCGCGCTGGTCGAGACGGCCGCCGCCGAGCAGGGCGCCCGGCGGACCGCCATGAAGAACGCCACCGACAACGCCGGCGACATCCTGGAGGGGCTGACCCGCACCTACAATCGGGTGCGGCAGGCGGCCATCACGCAGGAGATCGCCGAGATCGTCGGCGGTGCCGCGGCGCTGGACTAGACGGAACCCAACCAAGGAGAACGATAGATGGCAGCCATTGCCCCTGATCGGGCCACCGTCCCGACCGGCGCCGCCAAGGTGGGCCGCGTGGTGCAGGTGATCGGTCCGGTGATCGACGCGGAGTTCGAGGGGACCCTCCCCGACATCTACAACGCGCTCCGGGTGACCCGCCCGGGGACCGACGGCGTGGACGCCGAGATCGTGCTCGAGGTGCAGCAGCACATCGGGCGCAACCAGGTGCGCGCCGTCGCCATGGAGTCCACCGACGGCGTGGTCCGCGGGATGGAGATCGTGGACACCGGCGAGGCGATCACCGTCCCCGTCGGGCGCCCCGCGCTCGGCCGGATCCTGAACGTGCTCGGGCAGCCCGTGGACGAGGCGGGCGTGATCCCGCAGTCCGCGGAGCGCTGGCCGATCCACCGTCCGGCCCCGAAGTTCGTGGACCTGGAGGCCAAGACCGAGATCCTGGAGACCGGCATCAAGGTGCTCGACCTCCTCACCCCGTACGTGAAGGGCGGCAAGATCGGCCTCTTCGGCGGCGCGGGCGTGGGGAAGACGGTCGTCATCATGGAGCTGATCAACAACATCGCCAAGGGGCACGGCGGGCGCTCCGTGTTCGCCGGCGTCGGCGAGCGCACCCGCGAGGGCACCGACCTCTGGCTGGAGTTCAAGGAGGGCGGGCTCATCAAGGACGAGAACCTGGAGGAGTCGTCCGTCGCCCTGGTGTACGGGCAGATGAACGAGCCGCCGGGCGCGCGTCTCCGCGTGGCGCTCTCCGGGCTGACGGTGGCGGAGTACTTCCGCGACGTCGAGAAGCAGGACGTGCTCTTCTTCGTGGACAACATCTTCCGCTTCACGCAGGCGGGCTCCGAGGTGTCGGCGCTGCTGGGCCGCATGCCCTCCGCGGTGGGCTACCAGCCGACGCTGGCCACCGAGATGGGGCAGCTCCAGGAGCGGATCACCTCCACCCGCGAGGGCTCGATCACCTCGGTGCAGGCGATCTACGTGCCGGCCGACGACCTCACGGACCCGGCCCCGGCCACCGCGTTCGCGCACCTGGACGCCACCACGGTGCTTTCCCGCGCGATCTCCGAGCTGGGGATCTACCCGGCGGTGGATCCGCTCGACTCCACCAGCCGGATCCTGGACCCGCAGTACATCGGGGAGCGGCACTACCAGGTCGCCACCTCGGTGCAGCGGATCCTGCAGCGCTACAAGGAGCTCCAGGACATCATCGCGATCCTCGGGATGGACGAGCTCACCGAGGAGGACAAGGTGATCGTCGGGCGGGCGCGGCGCCTCCAGCGCTTCCTGTCGCAGCCCTTCCACGTGGCCGAGCAGTTCACCGGCACCCCCGGCGAGTACGTGAAGCTGGAGGACACCATCGAGTCGTTCGAGCGCGTGGTGAGCGGCGAGTTCGACCACCTCCCGGAGCAGGCCTTCTACATGGTCGGCGGCATCGAGGGCGCCGTGGAGAAGGCCCGCAAGCTGGAGCAGGGCGGCTGATGGCGGCCCCCGCTGCGGGCGCCGGTGCCGGGGCGGGGGCGCTGCGCGTCTCCGTCCTCTCGCCGGAGCAGACCGTCTACGAGGGCACGGCCGCCCAGGTGGTGGTCCCCGCGCACGACGGGCTGCTCGGGATCCTGCGGGGGCACGCGCCGATGATGGCGCTCCTCGGGGAAGGGGTCCTGCGCATCGAGAACGGCCGGGACGTGGCGCAGTTCCGCGTCTCCGGCGGCTTCCTCCAGGTGGTGAACGACACCGTGACGGTGCTCAGCGAGCACGCCGCCGCGGCCTGACCGCGGAGGGATCCGGGACGTGGACGGCCCCCGCCGCTCGCAGGAGCGGCGGGGGCCGCTCCGTTTGCTCCGGCGTGGTCCGAAACTTGATTCGGAGCGACGCGCCAGCGCCGCCCCCGGGGCGGCAAGTGTTTGTCCAAACAGCAGATGGAGATACGGAGATGGCGCGTTCCTGGCTCACCCGCACGCTCGCCGCACTCGGCCTAGCGGCCGTATCCGCCGGCGCAGCGGGCGCGCAGGTGTTCACGCCCACGTACATGTCGCCGCGGATGACCAACGACATCGGCGTCTACGTGGGAGACAGCCCGAGGGATCCGGGGGACCTGGCGATCGAGGGGATCTGGCGGGGCGGCCCCCTGGGGCTGCGCGTCGGGTTCGCGGACGGGCCCGACGACGCGCTCCTGGTGGGCGGCGAGTTCCGGAACCCCATCCCCCTGGCCGGAGCCCCCTTCGGCCTCGCCTTCACGGCGGGGATCCAGGCCGCCATCGGCGACGCGGACGCGCTGGGCTTCCAGGCGGGTCTCACGGCCGGGCACACCTTCCTGTCCCCGGGCTTCGCGTTCACCCCGTACATCCACCCGCGCATCGCCTTCATCAACGGCTTCGGGGGCGACGACGAGCTCGACCTGGAGGTCCTGGCCGACGTGGGCTTCGACCTGGGCATCGCCCCCAACCTCATCCTCCGCTTCGGGGCCAACCTCGGCGAGGGGGCCGACTGGGGCTTCGGCTTCGCCTGGCGGCGGTAGGGTACAGGCGCAGCACCTTCGCTCACCGTCGGCGCAGCGTCCGGCGGTGAGCTTTTTTCCGGAGAGCGATGAAACGGATCGACCTGCACCTCCACTCCCGTGCCTCCGACGGGCACCTCTCCCCCGCGGCCGTGGTCGATGCCGCCGTGGCGGGCCGCCTGGACGTGATCGCGCTCACCGACCACGACACGGTGGGCGGGGTGCGCGAGGCGATGGAGGCCGGGCGCGAGCGCGCGATCCGCGTCGTCCCCGGGATCGAGATCAGCACGCGACACGCCGACGCGGAGATCCACGTCCTGGGCTACTTCGTGGATCCGGACTCGGAGCCGATGCGCCGCCATTCCGAGGGGGCCCGCGGCCGCCGTGTGGACCGCGCGCAGCGGATGGTGCGAAGGCTGCAGGAGCAGGGGATCCCGCTGGAGTACGAGGACGTCGTCCGCGAGGCGGGGCCGGACGCGTCGTCCATCGGGCGCCCGCACATCGCCCGCGCGCTGCTCGCGGGGGGGCACACCCGCTACTACGCGGAAGCGTTCGACCGCTACCTCGCGGACGGGAGGAGCGCCTTCGTGCTCACCGACTTCCCGTCGGTGCGCGAAGCGATCGAGATGATCCACTCCGCCGGGGGGGTGGCCGTCTGGGCGCACCCGCCGGTGGAGGTGTTCGACCGGGAGATCCGGACCTTCGCGGCGTGGGGGATGGACGGGGTGGAGTGCTTCCGCCCGAACAACCCCCCCGCCGAGTCGCTCCTCTTCGAGACCGCGGCGCGCGCGCTGGGGCTGCTCCGCAGCGGCGGGTCCGACTGGCACGGCCCCCACCGGAGCCGTCTGGGCGACTTCGCGGTCCGCGAGGAGGACGTGCGCGAGCTGATGGAGGCAGGGAACCGGACTCCGCCGGCAGCAGCCTAGCGCGGGGTCGCCAGGGAGGAGGCGCGATGACCAACTCACCCGTGCTGCGGGACCCCTGGGTGGGGGGCGGGCTGGCGCTGCTGGCCCTCCTCACCGTGGGCGTGCTCCTCCTCTACCGGAGCGCCCCGCAGACCGTAGCCGAGGCGCGGACGCGGACCCTGGTCGCGGTCCGTCCCAGCGCGTTCGAGCCGCGGATCGCCCGGGCGGAGGAGCGGGAGCGCGCGGCCGCGGCGGCCCTCGCCTCGGGAGACACGGCCTCGGCCGCGCGCGAGTACACCGCCGCGGCCGAGGCCGCCTGGTCCGCGCGCGAGCTGGCCTCGGACTCCGTGGAGGCGGGCGTCGCGACCGAGCTGTGGGGCCGCATGGTGCTGGACCGCTCCGCGCTGCTCCTGGCTGCCGCGTCCTCTCCCTGGTGGCGCCGCGACGACGACGCCACGCTGCGGGAGGCGCTCGCCGCCACCGAGCGGGTGGTCGCCGCTCCGGTCTCTCCCGCCATCCGTCAGCGTGCCGAAGCGCTCGCGACCGACCTCCGCACCAAGCTGCGGCCCGGGCCGCTCGAATGGATTCCGCGGCGCTGACCCCCGCGCGGCGAGCCGTGGCCGCGGCGCTCCTCTTCCTGGGGAGCGCCGCCCTCGCGGGTGTGCACCTCGTGGCGGAGGGAGTGCGCTACCGCGTTCCCGGTCTCCCGGAGGGTGTGTTCGCCCTCCTCCTCACCTACGTGCTCCTCCTGCGGCGGGGGTGGATCCGTCCCGCGGGGTGGCTGGGGTGGCTCGCGGTCGGGTACGGTACGGCGGCGAACGCGCAGCTCCTGGAGCTGCTCCTTCCGCCACCCGGCGTGATCGAGTGGATGGTCGTCTTCGTGCTCGCCTTCGCGGCGTGGGGCGCCCTCACCGCGGGGACGCGGACCCGCCTCATGGCCTCGCTCGCCAGCCTGGCCCTCCTCCTCGCCCTGCTCAAGTTCTCCGTGATCCCCGTTCTCTGGGAGCGGGTCGGCCCGGCGCCGGGGGAGGCATTCGGGCTGGGAAACGCGGCCGAGTCGGTCCGGCGCATCCTCGCCGAGCACGAGCCCACCCGCCCCGCAGGGCAGCTCGTGGGGCTCCTCGCACTCGGGCTGTGGGCGCTCGGGACGCGGCTCCTGTGGGACGATCCGGCCCCGGATCCGGGGGATGCGGCGGAGATCGATACGGGGCCTTGACGGCCGGGGTGGGCCCCATTATTATATGCGCCCCCAACAAACGGACGGCGCGGCGGCTGCGAAACGGAGTCGGCCGAGGCTTGACGAAACGGGGGCGAGCCGCTAGTATTAAGGGCTCCGCGGCGGGACGGTTGCCGCGACAGGATTGATTGAAAACACGGGTCAAGAGGGAAGGGAGTAGGTTTCGCTGAGGAAGAGCACCTTTGGCGGTGGACCGGGAGAGGCGCGTCCCTATATGGGATGTGCAGACAATCCGGTCAAGCGGAAAAGGGCGCACGGTGGATGCCTTGGCACGGACAGGCGAAGAAGGGCGCGATAAGCTGCGAAAAGCTTCGGGGAGCCGCACGTAGGCAGAGATCCGGAGATGCCCGAATGGGGAAACCCGGCAGCCGTCATGGGCTGTCACCCTCCACTGAATCCATAGGTGGAGAGGAGCCAACGGGGTGAACTGAAACATCTAAGTAGCCCCAGGAAAAGAAATCAAACGAGATTCCCCGAGTAGCGGCGAGCGAAACGGGAAGAGCCCAAACCCGGGGAGACCCGGGGGTTGTAGGGCCTGGATGGGGCTAGACCCGTCCACATGGACTCTTTAGCAGAAGCGACCTGGAACGGTCCGCCAGAGCGGGTGAGAGCCCCGTATGCGAAAGAGAGCCCCAGTGGATGATCCGGGTACCTGAGTACGGCGGGACACGAGAAATCCCGTCGGAATCTGGGGGGACCACCCTCCAAGGCTACATACTCGTCCGTGACCGATAGTGCACCAGTACCGTGAGGGAAAGGTGAAAAGAACGCCTGGCGGCGAGTGAAATAGAACCTGAAACCGTGTGCCTACAAGCGGTAGGAGGAAGGGTACTCGTTCTTCGGAGCGGGTGCGGCTTCTGACTGCGTGCCTTTTGCATTATGATCCGGCGAGTTACTCCTCACGTGCGAGGTTAAGTCCTTCAGGGACGGAGCCGCAGCGAAAGCGAGTCTGAAGAGGGCGCAGAGTACGTGGGGGTAGACCCGAAACCGAAGCGATCTACCCATGGCCAGGATGAAGCTCGGGTAACACCGAGTGGAGGTCCGAACCCGTTGCTGTTGAAAAAGCTTGGGATGAGCTGTGGGTAGGGGTGAAAGGCCAATCAAGCTCGGAGATAGCTGGTTCTCCCCGAAAACTATTGAGGTAGTGCCTCGGAGCGTGTCTGGCGGAGGTAGAGCACTGGAAGGACGCGGGGCCCCACCGGGTTACCAACTCCTACCAAACTCCGAATGCCGCTTAGATGGACTCCGGGAGACAGGGTACGCGCGATAATGTGCGTCCGCGAGAGGGAAAGAACCCAGACCGTCGGCTAAGGCCCCGAAGTGCGAGCTAAGTGAGAAACGATGTGGATGTGCACAGACAACTGGGAGGTTGGCTTAGAAGCAGCCATTCCTTGAAAGAGTGCGTAATAGCTCACCAGTCAAGTGCGTCTGCGCGGATAATGGTCGGGACTGAAGCTCGACGCCGAAGCCACGGATTCCGCCTCTAGGGCGGGATGGTAGGGGAGCGTTCTGGTAGCGGAGAAGCGGGCGTGGAAACGTTCCCGTGGAGCGGCCAGAAGTGAGGATGCCGGAATGAGTACGCGAGAACGGGGGTGAGAATCCCCCGCACCGAAAGCCTAAGGTTTCCAGGGGCAGGCTCGTCCGCCCTGGGTTAGTCGGACCCTAAGCCGAGGCCGAAGGGCGTAGGCGATGGGAATCAGGTGAACATTCCTGAACCACGTGATGTGCGTTACCACCCGCAGGGGGGACGCAGGAGTGAAAGCAGGGCCGGCCGACGGTTGTGCCGGTGCAAGGGCGTAGGCGGTCCCGGGGGATGAAAGACCCGGGTAGCCGAGACCTGATGCCAAGCGGAGGCTTGCCTCCGTGAGTCTGCCTAATCAGGCTGCCGAGAAAAGCCTCGGCGGGGAGTGCATCATGTGACCGTACCGCAAACGGACACACGTAGGCGAGGCGAGTAGCCTCAGGTGCTCGAGTGATCTGTGGAGAAGGAACTCGGCAAAATGTCCCCGTAACTTCGGGAGAAGGGGAACCTCCAGTACTTGAGCGCGGCTTGCCCGCGCGAGGGGAGAGAGGTCGCAGAGAATCGGCCCAAGCGACTGTTTAGCAAAAACACAGGTGTCTGCAAAGTCGCAGAGACGACGTATAGGCACTGACGCCTGCCCGGTGCCGGAAGGTTAAGAGGAGAGCTTAGGGGGTAACCCCGAAGGTTTGAATCGAAGCCCCGGTAAACGGCGGCCGTAACTATAACGGTCCTAAGGTAGCGAAATTCCTTGTCGGGTAAGTTCCGACCTGCACGAATGGCGTAACGACTTGGGCGCTGTCTCCTCCACACGCTCGGCGAAATTGGAGT
>DASYWD010000312.1 GCA_035936415.1 Longimicrobiaceae bacterium | reverse complement strand
GGGTGCGGGTGCGCGTGGCCCCGCCCGGCCAGCGCGTGCGCGCGGCCGTGCAGGATGCTCCACAGGAGCCAGAGCCCCAGCGCCATGAGCAGCCCGCCCACCCCGAACTCCAGGCCGCGCGCCACCCCCTCCGGGACGTGCACGTCCAGCAGGACCAGCACCCCGCCCACGGCCACGATGGCCGCGGAGTGCCCCAGCCCCCAGCGGAGCCCGAACCCGAGCGCCTCCAGCGGGCGCGGGCGCCGCGAGACGAAGGTGGTGACCGCGGCCATGTGGTCCGGCTCCAGCGCGTGCGCGAAGCCCGCGACCAGCGCGGTGGCGAGGGGGAGGAGCGTCATGGACGGTGCGGCGTTCCGGTGCGGGTACAGGGGCAGGACGCGGGGCGGTCCGGCGGCGCTCCATCTTACCCGGGGCGCGCGCGGGCGTCAATTCGTGTGCGGTGACCGGAACGGAGCCAGCGGCGTCTCTTGCGCCGGGCGGGCGAAAGACGGATCTTGTGTTCACCCGCCTCATCCGGGGCCCCCCGCCGTCTCCCCGTCCGCAGCCGTTCCGTCCACCCGCCCCGCGCGGGGCATCCCGTCCTCCCACACCGAGAGCCATCCGTGCGCCGCATCCTCCTCGCCGCCCTTTCGCTGGCGGTACTCCTTCCCTGCGCCGCAGCGTCGCAGGACCGCGCCCGCGAGCCCCGCCGCCCCCGGCTGGACGCCGCCGCCGACACCAACTCCGCCAACGCGTACTACACGCACGCCGTGCGCGTGCTGCAGTCGAACCCCGCCGAGGCCGCCGACGCCCTCTACTGGGCGACGCGCATCGAGCCCGGCTGGGCCGACGCATGGTACGCCCGGCGCGTCGCCCTGCTGATGTCCCGACCCGAGCGCTTCGCCGCGTACATGCAGGGGAACCGCAGGATGATCGAGTCGCGGGAGATGCGCGCCATCGACTCACTGCACCTCCGCGCGGTCACCCTGAACCCCTTCGTCCGCACCAAGTTCGACCGGCTGGCCTTCGACCACTACGTGGAGTGGTCGGTGCGCCGGGGCAGCGCCGGGAGGCCCGTGGACCCGGCGCTGCTGAAGTTCGAGGTCGACAGCTACCTGCGCAGCGGGGGCCCGGGCACCCGCGGGTGGATGGCGTACGCGGAGGGCCGCTTCCCCGCGGCGCTGGCGGAGTACGCCCGCGCGCTGAAGGAGAGCCGGGCGAACAGGGCGGGGATCCACGCCGACCGCGCCCGCATCTTCCTGCTGGTGGGGCGGCCGGACAGCGCGCTCGTGGAGATGCGCAACGCGGTGGAGCGGCTGCGCGAGCGGGACCAGCGCGACCTGGTGTACCTGTACGAGTCCAAGGCGATCTTCGAGCACAGCACCGGGCTGATCCTGGAGCAGCGGGGCGAGCGCGACGCGGCCCGGGAGGCGTACGGCCGGGCGCTCCAGGAGGACCTGTCGTATCACCCGGCCCACGCCGCGCTGGCGATGCTGGCGCAGGCGGCCGGCGACACCGCCACGGCGCTGGCGGAGCTGGACCTGGCGGTGCAGATCCGCGGGGACGACGCGCTGCTGCGCTACGACTACGGCCAGGTGCTCGCCCACGCCGGGAAGCACGCGGAGGCGGCCGAGCAGCTCCGGCGCGCCACGGAGCTGGAGCCCTGGTTCGCCGCGCCGTACGCGCTGCTCGGCGGGATGCTGGAGGCCACCGGAAAGCCCGCCGAGGGGCTGGAGAGCTACCGGGCGTTCTTCGCCCGCGCCGGCCGCACCCACCCGCTCCGCGAGGGCGTCCGCGCCCGCATGGCGGCGCTCGGGGAGGCGGC
>DASYWD010000311.1 GCA_035936415.1 Longimicrobiaceae bacterium | reverse complement strand
GGAGAGCGGCGCCGCTCGGCGCTGGCCGCCGCGCTGGAGGACGCCCCGCCGGCCCGCCGCCGCGGCGTGCTGGTGCGGCAGCTCCAGGAGGAGCTGGCCGGGGTGCTGGGGGTGGAGGAGCCGGGCTCCATCCGGCCGGAGCAGGGCTTCTTCCAGATGGGGATGACCTCGCTGCAGGCGGTGGAGCTGCGCAACCGGCTGGAGGCCGCGCTCGGGCGCGGGCTCCCCTCCACCCTCGCCTTCGACCACCCCACCGTGGGCGCGCTCGCCGGCTTCCTCCTGGCCGAGCTGCTCCCGGAGGCCCCTGCCGCCCCGGCCGCGGAGGCGCCCGCCGACGAGCTGGAAGCGCTGGACGAGGACGAGCTGCTCGCCCTGTTCGACCGCGAGCTGGAAGCCATCAACGAGTAAGGGGAGGGAGCGAGATGAGCGGTAGCACGGACGCGGCGGAGTACGCCACGCGCCTTCGCCAGGCGCTGGGCACCATCCAGCGCCTGCGCGCTCGGGCGGAGGCCGCCGAGCGCGCCGCGGCGGAGCCGATCGCCATCGTGGGGATGGGGTGCCGCTTCCCGGGGGGCGCGGACTCGCCCGCGGCCTTCTGGCGCCTGCTGCGCGACGGCGTGGACGCCGTCACCGAGGTCCCGCCGGACCGCTGGGACGCGGACGCCCACTACGACCCGGACCCGGACGCGCCGGGGAAGTCGGTCTCCCGGTGGGGCTCGTTCCTGGACGGGATCGACCGCTTCGACGCGCAGTTCTTCTCCATCGCCCCGCGCGAGGCGGAGGCCATGGACCCGCAGCAGCGGCTCCTCCTGGAGGTGAGCTGGGAGGCGCTGGAGGACGCGGGGATGGACCCCACGGCGCAGGCCGGCACCCGCTGCGGCGTGTACGTGGGGATCGCCGCCGGCGACTACCAGACGCGGCAGGTGGCCGCGGGGAACGCGGCGGGCTTCGACTTCCACACCATCACCGGGAACTTCCCCAGCTTCCTTTCCGGGCGCGTCTCGCACCTGCTGGGGCTGCAGGGGCCCAGCCTGGCGGTGAGCACGGCGTGCTCGTCGTCGCTGGTGGCGGTGCACCTGGCCTGCCGCGCGCTGCGCGCGGGGGAGTGCGACGCCGCGCTCGCGGGCGGGGCCAACGTGCTCCTGGCCCCGGAGGTCACCTCCACCATCTCCCGCTCCCGGGCGCTGGCCCCGGACGGGCGCTGCAAGACCTTCGACGCGGCGGCAGACGGCTACGTGCGGGGCGAGGGGTGCGGGGTCGTCGTCCTCAAGCGCCTCGCCGACGCGCGGCGCGACGGCGACCGGGTGCTGGCCGTGATCCGCGGCTCCGCGGTGAACCACGACGGCGACGCCAGCGGGGGGATCACCGTTCCCAGCGGCGAAGCGCAGCGGCGGCTGGTCGAGGAGGCCGTGGCGGGCGCGGGGATCGACCCGCTCCGCGTGGGCTACGTGGAGGCGCACGGCACCGGGACCCCGCTGGGCGACCCCATCGAGCTGCGCGCCCTGGCCGGGGCGCTCTGCCGCGGCCGCCCGGCGGACCGCCCCCTGTGGGTGGGCTCGGTGAAGACCAACCTGGGCCACACCGAGGCCGCGGCCGGGATCGCCGGGCTGATCAAGGCGGTGCTGGCGCTCCGCCACGCCGAGATCCCGCCGCACCTGCACTTCCGCGAGGGGAACCCCATGATCGACTGGAGCGCACCGGTGCGGGTGCCCTCCGCGGCGGAGCCCTGGCCCGCGGGCGGCGAGCCGCGCGTGGCCGGCGTCAGCTCGTTCGGGATCAGCGGGACCAACGCCCACGTGATCGTGGAGGAGGCGCCGGCCGACGGGGACGTCGACGAGGCGCCCGCGGAGGACGGGGAGCGCACGCTCCTCCTCCCCGTCTCCGCGCGCAGCGAGGGGGCGCTCCGGGAGCTGGCGCGCGCGTACCGCGACCGCCTCACCGCCCCCGACGCGCCCCCCGCC
>DASYWD010000310.1 GCA_035936415.1 Longimicrobiaceae bacterium | reverse complement strand
CGATGGTGGAGGTGCGGGTTCGGCTCATGGCTTCTCCGGTTCGGGGTGGCGGCGCAGGGCCGGGTGGCGGTACACGAGCGCGAGCCCGAGCAGGCCGAGCTGCACCAGGGCGCCCGGCGCGAGCGCGGGGGTGGCGCCGTGCAGCGCCTCCCAGAGCAGCGCCGGCCCGCGCAGCGACGGGTCCGACTCCAGCTCCCACTCCACGTTGCCCCGCAGGTGCAGCGCGAGCCCCACGACGCCCGCGACGATGCACAGCGCCATGCACGCCTGGAAGCACCGCAGCGTCCGCGGCCCCGGCCGCGCCGCGACCGCCAGGGCGCACGCCAGGGAGGCGCCGAGCACGGCCAGCGGCACCCACTGCTGGAACGACTCGGTGTGCTCCAGGAGGAGCAGCTCCGCGGCCAGCCCCACGATGCCGAGCAGCAGCAGCGCCAGCAGGGTGCGCCGGAGCCCTCCGGCGTCCTCCCGCCCCCGCGTCTCGCCCACGCTCTCCCCTCCCCTGCCGCCGTGACGGTGACGGCGCCCGCGCGCAGGCCGCAGCCGGTTTCGCGCGGGCACTCTGCAGAAAACGGTCCAGCCCGGCCCCTCCGGCCGCCGCTCCCGGGTTTGACTGCGGCCCGGGCGCGCCGTACCCTTCGGGCTCGCGGCGGACGCCGGTCCCGGAAGGTACCGGGCGGGACGGAGCATCGACAGGGGGCCGCCGCACAGCCCCGAACCGGGAGGGTCGCCCGATGGACGTGGAGCTCGGCATCATCGAAGGCTTCTACGGCAGGCCGTGGACGTGGGAGGAGCGCGGGGAGGCCGTGGCCTTCCTCGCGCCCCACGGCTACCGCTTCTTCCTCTACGCCCCCAAGGCCGACCCGTACCTGCGCCGCCGCTGGCGGGAGCCGCACCCGGAGGCGGCCGTCCGCGGCCTCGCCGGGCTCGCGGAGCGGTGCCGGGACGCGGGGGTGCGCTTCGGCGTGGGCGTGAGCCCCTACGAGGCGTACGTGGACTTCGACGCGGCGGCGCGGGAGGCGCTCGGCCGCAAGCTCGCCTTCTTCGACGAGCTGGGGGTGCGCGACCTGGCCGTCCTCTTCGACGACATGCGGGGCGACACCCCCGACCTCGCCGAGCGGCAGGTGGAGATCGTGCACTGGGCGGCGGAGCGCACGGGGGCGGACCGCGTCCTGGCCTGCCCGAGCTACTACTCGGACGACCCGGTGCTGGACCGCGTCTTCGACCCGCGGCCGCCGGGATACCTGGAGCGGCTGGGGGCCGCGCTGGACACGGGGATCGAGGTGCTCTGGACCGGCGAGGAGGTGGTGTCGCGGCAGTGGTCCCCGGGGCACCTCCGCCGCGTGGCCGAGCAGCTCGGCCGCAGGCCCTTCCTCTGGGACAACTACCCCGTGAACGACGGGCAGCGCATGTCGCAGTACCTGCACCTGCGCGGCTTCACCGGCCGCCCCGCCTCCATGGCCCCCCTGGTGGCCGCGCACGGCATCAACCCGGCGCTGCAGCCGACCCTCACCCGCATCCCCGCCCTGACGCTGGCCGAGAGCTACCGCCAGGGGGAGGACTACTCCTACGGCGAGGCGTTCCGGCGGGCGGCGGCGGAGGTGCTCGGGCCGGAGCTGGGGGAGCGCCTCCGCGAGGACCTGCTCACGCTCCAGGACGTGGGCCTGGACCGGCTGGGGGAGAAGGAGGCGATGCTCCGCGAGCGCTGGGAGGGGGTGGACCACCCCGGCGCGCGCGAGATCGTCCGCTGGCTGGACGGCGGGTACCGCATCACCGACGAGATCGTGCAGACGCAGTAGGTCCCGTCCCGACGTTCCCTTCCCCGCGAGGACGAGCGTGACCCGATGAGTGCCGAAGACGCCGACGTGATCGTGGTGGGTGCGGGGCTGGCGGGGCTGGTGGCCGCCGCGGAGCTGGTGGACGCCGGGCGGCGGGTGGTCGTGGTGGACCAGGAGCTGGAGGCGTCGCTGGGCGGGCAGGCGTTCTGGTCGTTCGGCGGGCTGTTCCTGGTGGACTCGCCGGAGCAGCGGCGCATGCGGGTGCGCGACTCGCGCGACCTGGCCTGGCAGGACTGGCTCGGCACCGCCGGCTTCGACCGGGAGGAGGACCACTGGCCGCGGCGCTGGGCGGAGGCGTACGTGGACTTCGCCGCCGGGGAGAAGCGCGCCTGGCTGCACGCGCAGGGGATGCGCTTCTTCCCGGTGGTGGGCTGGGCGGAGCGCGGCGGCTACACCGCAACGGGGCCCGGCAACACGGTCCCGCGCTTCCACGTCACCTGGGGAACCGGTCCGGCCGTGCTGGAGCCGTTCGTCCGCCGCGTGCGTGAGGGGGAGCGGCGGGGGCTGCTCTCCTTCCGCTTCCGCCACCGGGTGACGGAGCTCACCTCCGCCGGGGGCGCGGTGGACGGCGTCCGCGGCGACGTGCTGGAGCCGAGCGGCGCGGAGCGCGGCACCCCCAGCTCGCGTACGGTCGTGGGCGAGTTCGCGCTACAGGCGCAGGCCGTGGTCGTCACCTCCGGCGGGATCGGCGCCAACTTCGAGATGGTGCGCCGCAACTGGCCGGAGCGCCTGGGCGAGCCGCCGGCGCGCATGCTCGCCGGGGTCCCCGACTACGTGGACGGGCGGATGCTCGGCGTCGCGGAAGCGGCCGGAGGCAGCGTGATCAACCGCGACCGGATGTGGCACTACACCGAGGGGATCGAGAACTGGGCGCCCATCTGGACCCACCACGGGATCCGCATCCTCCCGGGGCCCTCGTCGCTCTGGGTGGACGCACGCGGCCGCCGCCTCCCCGTCCCGCTCTTCCCCGGCTTCGACACGCTCGGGACGCTGGAGCACATCATGAAGACGGGGTACGACTACTCCTGGTTCGTCCTGACCCAGAAGATCATCGAGAAGGAGTTCGCCCTCTCCGGCTCGGAGCAGAACCCCGACCTCACCGGCAAGAGCGTGCGAGGGGTGCTGGGCCGCGTCGGGAAGGGGGCGCCGCCCCCCGTGGAGGCGTTCAAGCGGAAAGGGGTGGACTTCATCGTCCGCGACACTCTCCCGGAGCTGGTGCGGGGGATGAACGAGCTCGTGGCAGAGGCGCGGATCGACCTCGCCACCCTGGAGCGCGAGGTGGCCGCGCGCGACCGGGAGCTGGACAACCCCTTCGGGAAGGACGCGCAGGTCGCCGCCATCCTCCGCGCCCGCAGCTACCTGGGCGACAGGCTGATCCGCGTGGCGCGGCCCCACCGCCTCCTGGATCCCGCGGCCGGCCCCCTCATCGCCGTCCGCCTCAACATCCTCACCCGGAAGACCCTGGGCGGGCTGCAGACCGACCTGGCGGGGCGCGTGCTCCGCGCGGACGGCGAGCCGCTCCCCGGGCTCTACGCCGCCGGGGAGGTGGCCGGCTTCGGCGGCGGGGGGATGCACGGCTACCGCGCGCTGGAGGGCACCTTCCTGGGCGGGTGCATCTTTTCCGGGCGCGCGGCGGGGCGCGCCGCGGCGGCGGCCGTGGCGTAGGGCGCGGAACAACCGATCGGAGCGCGGGTTGCACTCCGCGGCCCCCCGGCCGACCTTTCAGCGAGGCGGGCCGTGCGATCCCCGCGCGGCCCGCGTCTTTCACCCGCGGCTATCATGCGAACCGTCTTCCTCCTCGCCCTGCTCCTCGCCTCCGGCGCCGTTGTCGCCCCGGCGCAGGAGACCCCCCGCTTCACCCGCGCCGACACGCTGCGCGGCTCCATCGGGCCGGCGCGCGCCTGGTGGGACGCGACCTTCTACGACCTGCACGTGCGCGTCAGCCCGGCGGACAGCAGCGTCCGCGGGCGGAACGGCATCACCTACCGCGTGCTGCGCCCCGCGCGCGAGATGCAGATCGACCTGCAGGAGCCGCTGCAGGTGGACAGCGTGGTGCAGGACGGCCGCCGCCTGGCCTTCCGCCGCGACGGCGACGCCTTCTTCGTGACGCTGGCCTCGCCGCAGCGCGCGGGCGAGACGCGCACGGTCACCGTGCACTACCACGGCCGGCCGCCGGTGGCGAAGAACGCCCCGTGGGACGGCGGCTTCGTCTGGACCCGCGACCCGGCCGGCGACCCCTGGGTCGCCACGGCCGTGCAGGGGCTGGGCGCCAGCGCGTGGTGGCCGACGAAGGACACGCAGGTGGAGGAGCCGGACAGCCAGCGCATCGCCGTCACGGTGCCCGACCCCATGGTGAACGTCTCCAACGGGCGGCTCCGCTCCACCACCCGCAACGGGGACGGCACCACGACGTACGAGTGGTTCGTGAAGAACCCCATCAACAACTACAACGTGGCCGTGAACGCGGGCACCTACGCGCACTTCGGCGACAGGTACGAGGGCGAACGCGGGACGCTGACGCTGGACTACTGGCCGCTGGCAGTGAACCTGGAGAAGGCGCGCGTGCAGTTCCAGCAGGTGAAGCCCATGCTGCGGTGCTTCGAGCACTGGTTCGGCCCGTACCCGTGGTACGAGGACGGCTTCAAGATCGTGGAGACGCCGCACCTGGGGATGGAGCACCAGAGTGCGATCGCCTACGGCAACAAGTACCAGAACGGCTACCTGGGGAGGGACCGCTCGGGGACGGGGCACGGGCTGCAGTGGGACTTCATCATCATCCACGAGGCCGGCCACGAGTGGTGGGGGAACAACGTCACCACGCGCGACATCGCGGACATGTGGGTGCACGAGAGCTTCACCAACTACTCGGAGGCGCTCTACACGGAGTGCCAGCAGGGGAAGGAGGCGGGGTTCGCCTACGCCCGCGGAGGCCGCCGGAACGTGCAGAACGACGGGCCCATCGTCGGCGTCTTCGGCGTGAACCACGAGGGCTCGGGCGACATGTACGACAAGGGCGGGCTCATGCTCCACACCATCCGCCAGGTGATCGGCGACGATGCGAAGTGGCGCGCCATCCTGCGCGGCCTGAACTCGGAGTTCGGCCGGAAGACGGTCACCGGGCGGCAGGTGCAGGAGTACATCAGCCGCGAATCCGGGATCGACCTGAGCCGGGTGTTCCGGCAGTACCTGACCACCACCATGGTTCCGGTGCTGGAGTACCGGATGGAGGGATCCACGCTGTCGTACCGCTGGGCGAACGTGGTCCCCGGCTTCGACATGCCGGTGAGGGTGACGCTCTCCGGCGATGCCTTCACCACCATCCGCCCGACCACCGCGTGGAAGACGGCGCGGGTGAGCCTGCCGGACCCCGCGGCGTTCCGGGTGGACCCGAACTTCTACGTGGACGCGAAGAACGTGGGGGCGGAGAGGTAGGGAGCGGGAGCGGATCTCCGGCCTGGAGCGCCGTGACTGAGAGGCATCCGGCGCGGCGTGCCCCCTGGGGCCGGCCCGAGGCGGCAGCGGTCGCCGTCTCGCTGGTGGTGCATTCGCTCCTGCTGCTCGGATGGGAGCGGCAGGAGCGCGCCGTCCCGCTCCCACCCCTCCGCCCGGCGGCCCCGCGGGAGGAGGTGGTGTATCTCGACCTTCCCCCGCTCCCGCCGGTCCCCCCTGCCCGCCCCGCCACGGGGGAGCCCGCGTCGTCCGCCGGCTCCCACACGCCGCCGCACCGGGCCCCCATCGGTCAGGGGAACGAGCCGGAGCCCCCGAAGGGGACCGACTCTCCGGCGCCAGAGCATGCCGGCTCCGCATCCCCGGAAGCAGCTCCGTCGGCGCGCGAAGCGGCGGAGCCTCCCTCCCGGAGCGGGCTGCGGGATCCACGCCTCTACGTGGATGGGCGCGCGCTCCCCTCCCCCACACCACGGCCAGCGCACGAGCGGCTCCAGGCCGACGCCCACGCCGCCATCCTCGCCCACCGGGACAGCACCGCCGAGGCGCGGAGCCGGGAGGTCGCGGCGCGCCGGACCACGGTCCTGGGGCGGAGGATCCCCGTGCTCGGGAACGACACCGCATTCCATCACCGTGGTCTCCAGGTGATGGTCACGGGCCGGAGGATCGTCACCCCGGAGGATGGGGCAGCGTTCCAGGAGCTGGAGATCGAGAACCAGGAACGGGATCGTGAGCGTGAGCGGATCCTCCGGGAGAGAATCCGTGCCACGCGCCAGCGAAAGGAGGCTGAGCGGAGTCCCGGCCGGCAGCAGTGAGACCGCCCACCACCCGCATGGCAGCTTTGGCGCGGTGGGGAACGGCGCCAGGCCTGTCCGCCCGAGCCGGAGGTGCTCAGGGCTGCTCCACCCCCGTGACCACCTTCCCCCGCTCCACGCATCCGAACCACTCCCCCGAGCGGTCGAGCAGAGGGGCCCGCAGGCAGGTGCCCGTGCCGCGGGGATTCCCCACGTGGGGGACGCGAGCCCCGCTGAGCCGGACGGGCTCGCCGATGCGCTCGAAGTCGCCGGCCTCCCGGGGCATGTAGTAGCCGATCAGGAACGACTCGTCTTCCTGCGGCCGTATGAGCACCGCCCCCTTCTCTTCCGCATACGTGCCGTCCGCCTGTTCGAAGAAGATCCCGAACGCGCGCACCTGGTCTGCCTTCGGCGTGTTCCGCAGCGCGGCTTCCTTCTCCTGGAAAAGCTGCAGCAGCTCCTCGCTCGAGGCGCGAGCGGGGAGCTGGGCCTCGGCGGCGCAGCCGAGGGAAAACGTCACCGCAGCGAGTCCGAGCCACATGGAAAAGCGTCGCATTTCCGGGAGTCCGTAGGATTTGAAAGATTGCCGGCCGATCGGCACGCGCCGGATGGCCGCGTGGAGCCGTGCTCCACGTAAGGTGCGTCACCGCCCGGGGGAGACCTCCAGCACGTTCCCCGTCCACTTGTCCACGCTCACGACCGCCGCCTTCGCCGCGCCGTCCGCAGGCGGACGCGGGCCCTCACCGAGCAGGGTGACGACCCACGCATCCCTCGTCTCCTCCAGGCGGACATCCGCGCGCCGGCCCACGCGAGCGGCGCCGCGCGCCCGCGAGATCGCCCGCTCCGGCGGGATCCTCCGGCGCATGAACCCCTCCCACCACCGTGTCCAGTGCCGCTGGAGCTCCTCCACCCGGCCTGGTGTCTGGTGCGGGTCGCCGACCGCGCCAGTCAACAAGGAGTACTCGGGAGAGTGGTACGTCTCCCGGCTGATGGCGGTGTCCATCGTGTAGGCCAGGAACCCGATCACGTAGCCGGCGTGGCGGTACGTCCGGCCCCAGCCGGTGTCCCCGTGGAAGGGTGCGGTCGTGGTGTCCGCGAGCGACTCGATGGCGGCGGGAAGCAGGTCGACGATCCGGTAGTCCTGCGTGCGCCAGAGGATCAGCTCCTTCTCCTCCGGCGTGCCGGTCCGGAGCCGCTGCTCCAGCAGGCGCAGCAGCCGCGTCCGCCGGGCCGAAGGCCCGGCCTCCAGGAGCTCGCGCCGCGCGTCCAGCCACTCGGGCGTGACGACGTCCACCGATGCGTCGCCAGGGGGCGCACATCCGGTCGCCAGGAGCAGGATCAGCAGGAGGCGGAGCCGCATCGGGCGCAGGCGGGGAGGGCGGGAGCGCAGAGCGTGGGGAGGAGGACGAGCCAATGTCGGCTGCACCCGCCCGTGGCGCAAGTGCTCCCTGGCGAGGCTCACGACGCGCCGACCGGCAGCGGCGCCGGGGAGCGGACAGCCCCGCCTCACTCCCCGCGCCGCCCCTCCCCCGTCCCCAGCGGCAGTCGCACCGAGAAGCAGCTCCCCACCCCCGGGCGGCTCCGCACCCGCACGCGCCCGCCCAGCAGCTCCGCCAGGCTCCGCGCGATGGGGAGCCCCAACCCCGATCCGCGGAACTCGCTCCCGGATGAGTCGGCCCCGTGCCAGAACGGCTCGAAGATCCGCTCCAGGTGCTCGGGGGGGATCCCCACGCCGGTGTCCCAGACGTGGAACACCGCCTCGTCCCGGCGGGTGCGGATCCGGAGGCCGACCCCGCCCCGCTGCGTGAACCGGACCGCGTTGGAGAGCAGGTTCAGCAGGATGAGCCGCACCTTGACGGCGTCGGTCACCGCCGGCACCGCCCCTTCCGGAACCCGCACGTCGAGGGCGAGCCCCTTCTGCGCGGCCTGGGGGTGGACGAAGCGAGCCACGCCGCGGCAGAGCTCCGCGAGGTCGGCCGGCTGGCTCCAGGCGGCGGCCCTCCCGGACTCGATCCGCACGAAGCTCTGCAGCTGCTCCACCAGGTAGAGCATGTGCTCCGACGCTTCCTGGATGTGCCGGGCGTGCTCCTTCGCCGAGGCGGCGTCGCCGCGGGGGAGGCCCATCTCCAGCAGCTCTGCCCGGAGCATGATGGTGGTGAGCGGGGTCCGGAGGTCGTGGGAGACCGCGCCCAGGAGCCGGGACTTCTCCGCGCTGCTCCGCTCCGCGGCCTCGGCCCGGAGCCGCTCCCTCTCCAGGGCGTGCGACGACTCGTGCCCCGACGCATTCCGCGCGTCGCCCCCCTCCGGCAGCTCGTCCTCCGCGTTCACCAGAAGCTCCTCGGGGGTCGGTGGTTCCGTCATCAAACGCTCGTGGCCGCCAGCCGCCTCGCAAGACAGGGACCCGGCGCCCGGGAGGAGCTCTGGACCGGAGGCGCTCCGGACCGCTCCATCCGGGTCCGGCCACTTCGAACGGTGTGCTTCTTGCCCCCTCCGGGGCGCTCCGTCCGCGCAGCGAACCCGAAGGGAGGCTCCCTCATGCCGAAGCCGCTGTCCGAACAGGTGGTCGTCGTCACCGGCGCGTCCAGCGGCATCGGCCGGTGCACGGCGCTGCACCTGGCGGCCCGGGGCGCCCGGGTGGTGCTGACCGCGCGCCGGGCCGAGGCGCTGGAAGAGGTGGTCCGCGAGATCGAAGGGGCAGGTGGAGAGGCGCTCGCCGTGCCCGGGGAGGTCACCCGCCAGGAGGACCTCCAGGCCGTGGCCGCCGCGGCCGTCCGTCGCTTCGGCCGGATCGACACCTGGGTGAACAATGCCGGGGTGTACATCCAGGGGCGGGTGCAGGACATCTCGCTCGACGAGTACCGGCGGGTCCTGGACGTCAACTTCGTCGGGGTGGTCAACGGCACCCAGCGCGCCCTGGAGCTGATGCTGCGCCAGGGCTCCGGCGTGATCGTGCAGGTCTCCTCCGTGGCGGCGAAGCGAGGGGTGCCCTACACCAGCGCGTACACCGCCTCCAAGGCTGCCATCGCCAGCTTCACGGAGGCGGTGCGCTCCGAGATCCTGGGGAGCGGCGTCTCGCTCTCCGTCCTCTACCCGCCCACGGTGGACACGCCCATCTACGACCAGGGCCGCGGCAAGCTGGGCGTGGTCCCCAAGCCCGCGCCTCCCGTGGCCGATCCGCTCGAGGCCGCGCGCGCCATCGCCCACCTGGCCGAGACCGGCGACCGGCATCGGTACTTCGGCTGGGCGGGGCCGCTCGCCGCCCTGAACGCGGCCTTCCCGGCGCTCGGGGACTGGCTCCTCCACCATGGGGAGGGGTTCACGTACACAGGGGTTCCCGCCGACGCGGACGACAACCTGGACTCGCCCTCCGAGCGGATCCCGGCCACGGTGCGCGCAGGGTGGCAGGCGCCGGGGTGGAAGGGGTTGACCGTGCGGGAGACGGTGCGCGTCCTCCCGCTGGAGTCCGCCCTCGCGGCGGCGGCGCTGGGCTTCGTGGCCGCGCGGGTGCTGGGCGGCGCTACGCGCCTCCGGGGGGGCTGACGGCGAGACGGCGGGGCGGGAGGAAGGGCGCGCCCCCCAGCACCGCCTCCACGCCGCTCCCGCAGAGGCTCAGGACCGGCTTCCCGAAGCCGAGGCCCTGGAGCGGGCTCCGCTCCGGGATCTCCACCTCCGCGCGCGTCACTCCCCACCGGCCGCGCAGCTCGTTGCCGTGCGCCACGACGGTTCGGCCGGAGGGGTCCCGCACGTCGCGGTGGAGCGCCGCCAGGCGCACCCGCTGCCGCCAGAGCCGGAGCCGTCCCCGGTGGAGCACACGGCAGACCGGGCGATCCCCCTCCCCCACGCGGACTCGGTGCCCCGCGCCCTCGTCGCGCGCGAAGGGGGCGAGGTGCTTGGGCGCTCCCAGGAGCGTCCGCCCCCCTTCCACCGAGCGCGCCTCGTCCACGAAGAGGTGCGTCGCCCAGGCGGCGGGCCGCCCCGCGTGCCACACCGTCGCGCCGCTCACGATCAGCTCGTCGTACTCCAGCTCCGAGCCGGGGCCGTACCGGGCCAGGAAGAGCCCGCCCAGGGTCTTCCCCGGCAGGAAGCGCATGATTCTGAGCTCGGGCGGCACCAGCGCCCGGACCCGCTCCACGTCCACCCAGTGCAGGGTGATCAGCACCAGCCCCTCCACACGCAGGCGCCAGGGCATGGGAGGAAGGTCGGCCACCGGCGTCTCGTCCATGTCGACCAGAGGGCCACCAGGTCATAAAACGATGTAGAATAACGAGATAGCCAGGCGTTGCATGGCACGTGCCTTGCCCCCCCGACCTGCCCGGCCTTCAGGGCCGAGACTGCTCAACGCAACACAGGGGAGGCGAGGATGCGTACCAGGAACGCCGGCAGGAACGACGACATGGTCGGAGACATGGTCAAGGGAGCGCTGGCGGGCGCGGTGGGCGTCTGGGCCCTGGACAAGGTGACCTGGTGGATGTGGGACCGCGAGGACCCGCGGGCGCTCCAGCAGGAGCGGGAGGCCCGGCCGGGGGGACTGGACCCCGCGCACGTCATGGCCAACCGGGCGGCGGAGGCCATGGGGAAGGAGCTCACCCCGAAGCAGCCGCACCCGGCCGGGATCGCCGTGCACTACGGGCTGGGGATCATGCCCGGGGCCGCCTACGGCGTGCTCCGCAACCGGGTCCGAGCGGTGGGCGCAGCCGGTGGGATGCTGTACGGGCTCGCCCTCTTCCTCGCGCAGGACGAGGGGCTGAACCCCATCCTCGGCACGTCCGGCAAGCCGACCGAGTACCCGCCGCAGGCCCACCTGCGCGGCCTGGTGGGGCACCTTGTCCTCGGCGCCGCCACCCACGCCACGCTGAACGCGCTGGACCGGGTGATGTGAGCCGGCCGGGCGGCATCGGCGGCGACCTGGCACGGGGCGCGCTCGCCGGCGCCGCGGCGTGGTGGGCGATGGACCACGTGCTGCAGCGGATGTACGACCGGGAGGACCGCCACGCGCGCGAGCGGGAGACGCGGGCCCGCGGAGGCGTCCCCGCGCTGGAAGTCATGGCGGAGGGGGGCGCGGCGCTGGTCGGCGTCCCCCTGTCCGAACACCGGCGGCAGAGCGCGGGGACGGTCCTGCAGTGGAGCGTGGGAATCGGGGGCGGCATGCTGTACGGCGTCCTCCGCCCGCGCTTCCCCTCGGTCCGCGCGGGCGGGGGGCTGGCGTTCGGTGCCGCCTTCTCGCTCACGGTGGACGAGGGACTCATCCCCCTGCTGGGCTTCGCCCCGGGACCGGCGGCGTTCCCCTGGCAGACCCACGCACGTGGGTTCATGGGACACCTGGTGTTCGGCGCCGTGGCCGAGGCGGTCCTGGACGGGCTGGACCGGAGGCGCTGAGCAGCACGGCCCCTCTCGCGCCTGGCACGGGAGGTGCCCTCCAACGGCGATCCACGCGACGAGGACACGGCCGGAGGAGGATCGTTGATCGAAGGGAGTACCGACCCGAACCGAGCAGACGTGGACGAGCCCCGGGCCCGTCCGGCGCCCCTGTGGCCGACCGTCCTCGCCTTCGGCCTGGCCGTGATCGCCCTGGTGTCGCTCGCCCTGGTGCCGTACTGGACCGGGAGGCGCGTCGAGGCGCACCGCGGCGTGATCGAGTCCGCGGCCGAGCCGGCCCGCACCCTGGCGAGGGAGCTCGACTTCGCGATCTCCCGGGAGGACGCGCTTGTCCGCGGCTTCCTCCTCGCAGGCGACCGCTCGTTCGTGGCGCTCCTGCGCCGGGCGCGCGCCGACGAGGAGCGGGCGCTCGCGGCGCTCGTCCCCCTCACCCGCCGGCTCGACCCCTCCGCGGACCGGCAGCTCGTGGCGGTGCGGTCCCTGGTCGCCGAGTGGCATGCCCCGCACGACGCGCTCCTGGCCGGGAGCATGGCCCCCGCCGACTTCCTCGCCGGCATCGCCGACCAGCAGCGGCGCTACGAGTCCGTGCTCGCCGGGATCGCCCGGTTCGAGGACGAGCTCGCCCGCGTACAGGCGGACCGGCGCGCGGCGATCCGCTCCGCCGAGCGGCTCCAGCGGCGGCTCCTCGCCGCCCTCGCCGCCATCGCCCTGGCCGCCGCGCTGGGCGTGGCGTGGCTCGGATGGCGGTACCGGGCGCTCATGGGCGAGGCCGAGCGGGGACGGCGCGTCGCCGAGAACAGCCAGCGCCGGGTGGGGTCGCTCATGTGGTACAACCCCGACGCGGTCTACGAGCTGGACGGCGAGAGCCGGCTGCTGGACGCGAACCCCGCCACCGGGCGGCTGCTGGGGAGCTCGGTCGAGGCGCTGCGCGGCACACCCGTGCTCCAGCGGATCGTCCCGGAGGACCGCGAGCGGGTCACCGCCCTCTTCCAGCGGGCCCTCGCCGGCGAGCCGCAGTACTACGAGACCGCCATCCTGCGGCAGGACGGCGAGCGCGTGCCGGTGAGCATGACGGACGTGCCGATCCAGGTGGACGGACACGTCGGCGGGGTCTTCGGGATCGCGGAGGACATCACCGCACGCAGGCGGGCGGAGGAGGAGCGGGCGACCCTGCTGGAGCGCGAGCGCGACGCCCGCCACGAGGCGGAGCGCCGGGCCCGCGAGGAGGCCGCGCTCCGCGAGGCGACGGAGGCGGTAACGGCCACCTTCAGCATCGAGGAGGTGATCGAGCGCGTCGCCTCCAGCGCGCTCGAAGCCACGGGCGCCGACGGCGCCTTCGTGGAGCGGATCGGGGACGGGCTCCGGGAGGTGGAGGTGGTCGCGATCGCGGGGGCGCCCGTGCCGGAGTGCGGGAGCCGGATGCCGTACCCGGGCTCGCTGACGGCGCGGGTGATCGAGCGCGGCGAGCCGGAGCTGCTCCTGGACGCCCGGAGCGGCGCCGCCCCGCTCCCGGAGAGCCTCCCGGACGTCTGCTCCGGCTGCGCGCTGATGGTGGTCCCGCTCCTCAACGCGGGCGAGGCGATCGGCGCGCTCTTCCTGGTCCGCGGCTCGGACCGGCCGGGATTCCGGCCCGACGAGGTCGCCCGGGCGCACACCTTCGCCAACCTGGCCTCGCTGGCGTTCCGGAAGATCCACCTCCTGCTGGACTCGGAACGGAAGCGGGAGGAGCTGGAGCAGGTCGTGGAGAGCCGGGCGCACCTGATCCGCGGGTTCAGCCACGACCTCAAGAACCCGCTCGGGGCCGCGGACGGGCACCTCGCGCTCCTGGAGGACGAGATCCTGGGTCCGCTCGCGCCCCGCCAGATGCAGAGCGTGGAGCGGAGCCGGCGCGCCATCCGCTCCGCCCTGCGCCTGATCGACGATCTGGTGGAGCTGGCGCGCGCCGAAGCGGGCCAGCTCGAGATCGACGCGCACCCGGTGGACGTGCGCGAGGTGGCGCGCGAGCTGGTGGAGGAGTACCGCGCGCAGGTGGAGGGGAGCGGGCTGGAGCTCCGGTGCGACTTCCCGGACACCTTCCCGGTGATCCGGAGCGACGCCGCGCGCGTGCGGCAGGTGCTGGGAAACCTCCTGTCCAACGCGGTTAAGTACACGCCCGCGGGCTCGGTCGACGTGGGGGTGTCGCTCCGCGACGGCCGCGACGGAAACGACGGCGCGCCGCGTGTGGTGGTGGAGGTGCGCGACACGGGGGCGGGGATCCCCGCGGAGAAACTGCACCTCCTCTTCACCGAGTTCACGCGGCTGCACCCCGACGCCGCGCACGGAGCCGGGCTCGGGCTGGCCATCAGCCGCCGGATCGCGCACGCGCTCGGGGGCGACATCACGGTGGAGAGCACGGAGGGGCGCGGCTCGACGTTCCGGCTCTGGCTCCCGGGCCCGGACGGGCCGTCCGGGAGCGAGCTGCACGATGCGAGAACGGAGGCTGAATGGGCGGAAGGAGGCTGACGGCGGCGGTCGTCCAGGCGGAGGTCGCGCCGGACCTGCAGTCCGGGCTGGAGCGCACGCGCGAGCTGGCGCTGGAGGCGGCGCGCTCGGGCGCGGAGGTGATCGTCTTCCCGGAGACCTGGATCCCCGGCTACCCGGCGTGGCTGGACGTCTGCCGGGACGCGGCCCTGTGGGACCACGCACCCGTGAAGGCGGTCTTCGCCCGGATCGCGGAGAACAGCATCTCCGTCCCGGGGCCCGCGCTGGACTCACTCCTGGACACCGCCCGCGACGCGGGCGCCACGCTGGTGGTGGGGGTGAGCGAGCGGGTGGAGCGCGGCCCCGGCCGGGGCACCCTGTACAACTCGCTGCTCACCCTGGGCCCCGAAGGCCGGCTCCTCAACCACCACCGCAAGCTGATGCCCACCTACACGGAGCGCCTGGTGTGGGGCGCGGGCGACGCCGAGGGGCTGCAGGCGGCGGACGTCCCGGGGGCCCGCATCGGCGGGCTGGTCTGCTGGGAGCACTGGATGCCGCTCGCCCGCCAGGCGCTGCACGAGTCGGGCGAGGACGTGCACGTGGCGGTGTGGCCCACCGCCCACGAGATGCACCAGGTGGCGAGCCGCCACTACGCCTTCGAGGGCCGCTGCTACGTCCTGGCCGCGGGGTCGCTGATGCGCGCCTCGGCGCTCCCCCCGGAGCTGGAGCCGCACCCCGAGCGGGTCGCGCACCCGGACCAGTGGGTGCTCCGCGGCGGGAGCGCCGTCATCGGCCCGGACGGCGGCTACGTGGTGGAGCCGGTCTACGACGAGCCGCGGATCCTCCTCGCCGAGCTGGACCTGGGGCGCACCCGCGAGGAGGGGATGACGCTGGACGTGACGGGCCACTACCACCGCCCCGAGCTGTTCGACTTCCGTCCGCTGCCGTCCGGCCGCCGCTCGCCGGAGGGCCGCGAACGCGCCCGGTGACGGCGTCCAGGGGATCCGCGTTGCCGCGCGGCTGGCGCCGGACGCAGAAGTGCGTGAGTGCGGAAG
>DASYWD010000309.1 GCA_035936415.1 Longimicrobiaceae bacterium | reverse complement strand
AGGACGGGCCCGCCCCGGAGCTCTCGCACGCGCTGCTGCACCGCTTCTTCGAGGCCCAGGCGCGCCGCACCCCCGCGGCCACGGCCCTGGTCTGCGGAGGGCGCACGCTGAGCTACTCCGAGCTGGACGTTCTGGCCGAGCGCCTGGCCGGCCGGCTGCGGCGCCTCGGAGCCGGGGCCGACCGGCGGGTGGGGATCTGCCTGGAGCGCAGCCCCGAGCTGGTGGTGGCGATCCTGGCCGTGCTCAAGTCCGGGTCCGCCTACCTGCCGCTCGATCCCGCCTACCCGCCCGCGCGCCTGGCCTTCATGCTCCGCGACGCCGCGCCCGGGCTGCTGTTGAGCCAGACCTCCCTGCGCGCCCAGCTCCCCCTGGACGGGCTCGACCCCGCCCCGAGGGTGCTCTGCCTCGACGCCCCGGAGGAAGAGTCCGCTCCGGAGGAGCAGGCCGACACGTCCGAGATGCCGGAGGCGGCGGTCTGGGGGGAGAGCCTTGCGTACCTGATCTACACCTCCGGCTCCACGGGCACTCCCAAGGGGGTGGCGATCCCGCACCGGGCGGCCGCCCACCTGGTGGAGTGGGCGCTCGACGCCTTCGGCCCCGAGCGGCTCGACGGCATGCTCGCGGCGACCTCGACCTGCTTCGACCTGTCGATCTTCGAGCTCTTCGCGCCCCTGGCCTGCGGCGGCACCGTCGTGCTCGCGCGCGACGTGCTGGCGCTGCGCGAGGCCTGCGCCGCGGCGGAGGCGGCCGGGCACGCGGTGCGGCTGGTCAACACGGTGCCCTCGGCCATGGCGGAGCTGCTGCGCGCCGGAGCGCTGCCGGGCTCGGTGCGCACGGTCAACCTCGCGGGCGAGCCGCTGCGGCGCGCCCTCTCGGACGCGCTGTACGCGGCCGGGGTGGAGAGGGTGTACGACCTGTACGGGCCGAGCGAGGACACGACGTACTCCACCTGGGTGCTGCGCGAGGCGGGCGGGCCGGAGACGATCGGGCGTCCGCTGCCGGGCACGCAGGCCTACGTGCTGGACGAGCGCCTGGAGCCGGTCCCGGTGGGGATGCCCGGGGAGCTCTACCTGGGCGGGATGGGGCTGGCGCGCGGCTACCTGGGCCGGGCGGAGCTGACGGCCGGGCGCTTCGTGCCCGACCCCTTCGGCGCCACGCCCGGGGGGCGGCTCTACCGCACGGGCGACCGGGTGCGCTTCGGCGCGGCGGGGCGCCTGGAGTACCTGGGGCGGCGCGACGGGCAGGTGAAGGTGCGCGGCTTCCGGATCGAGCTGGGGGAGATCGAGGACGCGCTGCTGGAGCAGGCCGCGGTGGGGCAGGCGGTGGTGCAGGTGCGCGGGCGGGGCGAGGAGCGGCGCCTGGTGGGCTACGTGGTGCCGGCCGGGGGGGCGGAGGTGGAGGTGGGGGCGCTGCGGCGCGCGCTGCAGGAGCGCCTGCCGGGCTACATGGTGCCCTCGGCCGTGGTGGTGCTGGAGGCGCTGCCGCAGCTGCCCAACGGGAAGGTGGACCGGGGCGCGCTGCCGGAGCCGGCGGCGAGCGCGACGGGGGAGTCGGAGGGCCCGCGCACGCCGGTGGAGGAGGTGCTGGCGGGGATCTGGGCGGAGGTGCTGGGGGTCGAGCGCGTGGGGGTGCACGAGAGCTTCTTCGAGCTGGGCGG
>DASYWD010000308.1 GCA_035936415.1 Longimicrobiaceae bacterium | reverse complement strand
GTGTCGTGCCCGTGCGCGGCGGCGGCCTCGCCCAGCCCCTCGAGCGTGGCCGAAAGCTCGTCGAGCACGCGCTTCAGCGAGGCGTCGGCCTCTTCGCGCGTCACCACGCCCTCTTCCACCAGGCGGGCGGCGAATGCCTCGCGGGCGGTGGGGTGGTCCTTGATCACCCCGTACATCACGGGCTGGGTGAACAGCGGCTCGTCGCCCTCGTTGTGCCCCCAGCGGCGGTAGCCCACCAGGTCGATGACGACGTCCTTGCCCCAGCGGGCGCGGTAGGCCAGGGCGAAGCGGGCCACGCCCAGGCAGGCCTCGGCGTCGTCGGCGTTCACGTGCACGACGGGAATCTCGAAGCCCTTTGCCAGGTCGCTGGCGTAGCGGGTGCTGCGGCCCTGCTGCGGGTCGGTGGTGAAGCCCACCTGGTTGTTGGCGATCAGGTGGATGGTGCCGCCCACCGCGTAGCCGGGCAGCGACTGCATGTTCAGCGTCTCGGGCACCACCCCCTGGCCGGGGAACGCCGCGTCGCCGTGGATGAGCACGGCCACCGCGCGGCCGTGGTCGATGGCGGGCACGCCCGGGGCCGAGGTGTCGTCCTGGGCGGCGCGCGTCATCCCCACCACGATGGGGTCCACGAACTCCAGGTGGCTGGGGTTGGGCGCGAGGGTGACGGTGACCTCCCGCTCGCCGACCCGCTTCGCGTCGCGCCACCCCAGGTGGTACTTCACGTCCTGGGAAAGGTCTTCCACCCCGGCGTCGGAGGCCGGAGTCGTCTTCCGCCCCATGAAGGCGCCCACCATCATCTCGTACGGCTTGCCCAGCACGTGCGTCAGCACGTTCAGCCGGCCGCGGTGCGCCATGCCGATGACGACGTCCGACGCACCCCCGGCCGCCGCGTCCTCGATCACCTGGTCCAGGATGGGGACCAGCATGTCCGTCCCCTCGACGGAGAAGCGCTTCTGCCCCACGAAGGCCTTGTGCAGGAAGCGCTCGAAGCCCTCCACCTGCGACAGGCGCTGCAGCAGCGCCCGGCGGCGCTCCGCGTCCAGCGGAGCGCGGAGGCTCCCGGACTCCACGCGCTCGCGGAGCCAGTCGCGCTCGGCGGGGTCCTGGATGTGGTCGAACTCGTAGCCGGCGGTCGCGGAGTACAGCTCCCGCAGCCTCTCCACGGCCTCGGCCGCGTGGCGGGCGCCCTGCGCGGCGGGGCTGCGCACCACCCCCGCGGGAAGGTCCGCGAGCTGGGCTTCCGAGAGCCCGTGGGCCTCGGGGCGGAGCGCCGGGTCCGGCGCGGCCGGCGGGGCGATGGGGCTCAGGCGCGCGGCCGTGTGCCCGCGCGCGCGGATGGCCTCGGCCAGCTCGTGCGCCGCGACGATGGTGTCCGGGTCGTACCCCC
Organism: Longimicrobiaceae bacterium; assembly: GCA_035936415.1. Lineage (NCBI taxonomy): Bacteria > Pseudomonadati > Gemmatimonadota > Longimicrobiia > Longimicrobiales > Longimicrobiaceae > Longimicrobiaceae bacterium. The sequence goes on along the minus strand of DASYWD010000308.1, from coordinate 10,842 downwards.
CGGCCACGGCGCCCGCCGGTGCCGCACCCTCCGGGGCGGGCGGGGTGAACGAGCGGAAGAAGTCCTGCCACCCGGGGTCCACGGAGCCGGGGTCGGCCAGGTACCGCTCGTAAAGCTCCAGCACGTAGCCCGCGTTGGGGCCTACGAAGTTTTGCAGGTCTGCCATGAGATCGCTGTGTCCGCATCTCCGCGCGTGGGACGGCCGCGGCGCGGTCGCCCGTCGGCCCGTTCCGGCCGAATCGGCGTAATTGTAACCCGGGAAATACCGTGCCGCCACCAGCGGGAGGGTCGCCCCGTACCTTTCGCGTCAGCCGGCCCCATCCGGGGCGCGGCGCTCCGGGAGCGTCCCGCGGGGCCGGGTGGCGGCAGCCGTGCGCATGTGTTAAATTCACTTGTATTTGTGAATGCAGGTGCAACACCGGTGCTCCTTCGGCTCCCCGCGGCGACCCGCCCGGGTGTCCCGGCCGCTGCTTCCCGAGCACCGCACCGCCAGGTGAAAACAGGCCGAGCGGACCGTCGCGCGCATGGCGCGAGGCCGCGCACGAAGACGGACCCGGAAGGGAAGAGCCCGGGCCTGCAAAGGAGCTACATGCGTTTCAACGAACTTGGGCTCGCGCCGGAGCTGGTGCGGGCGGTGACGGAGCTGGGCTACGAGGAGGCGACCCCCATTCAGCAGCTGGCGATCCCGGAGGCGCTGGAGGGGAAGGACGTACTGGGCAAGGCCCAGACCGGGACCGGAAAGACGGCGGCGTTCATGCTGCCCACGCTGCACCGGCTGCGCGGCAGGGAGGGGCTGAAGGCGCTGGTCCTCTGCCCCACGCGCGAGCTGGCGATCCAGGTGTACGAGAACGCGCGCGAGTATGCGAAGGGCTCGGAGCTCTTCGTGGGGGTGCTGTACGGCGGGACGCCGGTGGACCGCGACGTCCGCGGCCTCCGCGCCGGCTACGAGGTGCTGGTCGCCACGCCGGGGCGCCTGATCGACCACCTGGAGCGCGGCAACGTGGACCTCTCCGGGCTGGAGGTGCTGGTGCTGGACGAGGCGGACCGCATGCTGGACATGGGCTTCCGCCCGCAGATCAACGAGATCCTCCGGCACTGCCCCAAGAAGCGGCAGACCCTCTTCTTCTCGGCCACCATGCCGAACGAGGTGAAGTCGCTGGCCTACGACAGCCTGCGCGACCCGGTCACCGTCGAGGCGGCGCCGCAGAAGACCACGGCCGACGGGGTGGAGCAGTTCGTCTACCCGGTGCAGGAGAGCAAGAAGACGGGGCTCCTCCTGGAGCTGCTGAAGCGGCCGGGGATGGACTCGGTGCTGGTCTTCACCCGCACAAAGTTCGGCGCGGACCGGGTCTCCGGGCAGCTGCAGCGCGCCGGGATCAGTGTGGAGGTGATGCACGGCGACCGCAGCATGAAGGAGCGGGTCCGCGCGCTCGACGCCTTCCGCGATGGCGAGGTGCAGGTGCTGGTCGCCACCGACGTGGCGCAGCGCGGGCTGGACGTCGAGGGGATCTCGCACGTGATCAACTACGACGCCCCGCAGGACCCGGACGGGTACGTGCACCGCGTGGGCCGCACGGCGCGCGCGGGGGCCAAGGGCGAAGCCATCACCTTCATGTCCGGCGGCGAGATCGGCGACGTGCGCCAGGTGGAGCTTCTCCTGGGCTACGCGCTCCCGCGGGTGGAGCTGCCGGGCTACGGCTTCGGGAGCGCCACCGAGGAGACCGTCTACACCCCCGAGCTCAAGCAGCCCCGCGCCAACCGCGGGCGCCGCATGGGGAAGAACGCCGGCAAGGAGCTCTCGCCCGAGCAGCTCGAGAAGATCCTCAAGGCGGTCTGACGGGCGGTCTTCCGCTCGCTGCAGGTGTCGAGGGCCGGTCCCGGGTTTCCGGGGCCGGCCTTTTTCGCGTCGGTCCGGGACCCTTCAGGGGTGAAACGTTGCCGCGCGGGCGCGAGGCGGTATCTTCCGAAAGTCGCGAGAGCGCCTGGAGTAACCGGGGTGCCTCGCGGGTAGCACGGTAGCCGCGCCACTTCCGTCGTGTCGTGCAGGGAGCGGGATGCTCGCGAGGTATGCTCCTCCTGGCACGCTAGATGCGCGAGCGCGGGTGGTTCCGGTCCGGATGTTTCCACCCCTGGAGCACCTCCCGTCCGCGGGGGGCGCCGTTCCGTGCAGGCGCTTGAGCGTACCGATGCACCGTCCCGCGGGCCCTCGGCCCGGCGTGCGCCACCCGGCGCCCCGGTCCGGCCCGCCGCGCCCGTTCCACGCGTCCCGTCGCGCATGCTGAACCGTTCCGGACCGATCTCTCGCGTGCTCGTCCGCTTCGCGCGGCTGGCCGCCGCGTGCCTCGCGGTGGTGCTGGCCGCGTGCGTCCAGAACGCCCCGGCGGGCGGCCCCTACCCGGGGCTCGCCGAGTTCGCCGGGAAGGAGGTGCAGAGCGTGGAGTTCGCCGGGGAGATGGTGGTCCGGGAGGACACCCTCCGCGCGGTGATCGCCACCCAGCCTACCCGCTGCCGCACCCTGGGGCTCCCCGTCTGCCTCTTCGGGCTGGGACGGCAGAGGCACTTCCTCGACCTGAACGAGCTGCAGCAGGACGTCGCCCGCATCCTGATCGTGCACCGGGACCACGGCTACTACGGGACCCGCGTCACCCCCACGGTGGAGAACGCGGGCGGAGACGAGGTGGCCGTGCGCTTCGCCGTCGTCCCGGGCGATCGGGTCACCCTCCAGGAGCTGGAGGTGGCGGGGACGGAGGGGATCATCCCCCCCGAGGAGCTGGAGCGCAGGCTCCCGCTCCGTGAGGGCGGCCCCTTCCGGCGATCCGGCTTCCTCGCCTCCGCCGACACCATCCAGGGGCGCCTGCTGGAGAACGGCTACGCGTACGCCCAGGTCCTCCGCAACTACGCGCTCGACACCATCGCCGACGTGGCTCAGGCCCGCTTCGAGGCGGTGCCTGGCCCGCTGGTGCGGGTGGACACGGTGGTGATCCTGGGCGCCGAGCGCCTGGGCCAGCGCACCGTCCGCCGCCAGCTCGCCATCCGCGAGGACGCGGTGCTCCGCCCCTCCGAGCTGACCCGGAGCCAGCGGAACCTGTTCGACTTCCAGATGGTGAGCTTCGCCTCGGTCGAGATCGCGCCGGACTCGCTGCAGCTGAACCCGGACAGCGCCAGCGCCACGGTGATCGTGCGGGTGGTGGAGGCGCCGCAGTACCTGGCCGAGGTGGCGGGCGGGTACGGGACCATCGACTGCTTCCGTGCCGACGCCCGGCGGCTGAACCGCAACTTCTTCGGCGGCGGACGGACGCTGGAGCTCGCCGCGTCGGTCTCCAAGGTGGGCGTGGGCGAGCCGCTGGCGGCCGGGCTGGAACAGAGCCTCTGCCGGGCGCTGGGGAACGACACCCTCGGAAACGTGCTGAACTACCGCGTGGCCGCGGACTTCGTGCAGCCGCGCCTCTTCGGAACGCAGACCAGCACCGCGCTCAGCCTGTACTCCGAGCGGCTTTCCGAGCTCGAAACGTACCTCCGCTCCGCCACCGGGGGGCGCCTGGCGGTCAACCGGGAGGTGGCTCCGCAGACGCTCGCCATCGCGGCCGTGACCGTGAACCGCGGCTCCACGCAGGCGGAGCCGCTCTTCTTCTGCGTGTCGCTGGAAAGGTGCACGGCGGCCGACATCGAGCCCCTGCAGGAGAGCCGCTGGTCGAACTTCTTCACCCTTTCCGCGATCCGCGACCGCACCCGGTCGGACGTGTACCCGGTCTCAGGATACCAGGTACGCGGGACGGTGGACTGGGCGACCACCCTCCTGGCCTCCGACGACCGCTTCCTGCGCCTCTTCAGCGATGCGTCGGCCTACCGCCGCATCCGGGAGGGATGGGTCCTCGCCGGCCGCCTGCAGGGAGGGACGTTCCTGGAAGGGGTGATCGGGGCCGAGGGGTACATCCCCCCGGAGCGCAGGTTCTACGCGGGCGGACCGAACAGCGTCCGCGGGTTTCAGCGCAACCGCCTGGGGCCGCGCGTGTACGTGGACACGCCCGAGCCGGGCGCGAAGCCCGACAGCCTGGGCGTGTTGCCGCGCGACACGATTCCCTTCGGGGTCGGGGGGACGAGGATGGTGATCGGCTCCGTCGAGCTGCGAATGCCATCGCCGGTGTTCCGCGAGAACCTCCGCATCGCCGCCTTCGTGGACGGTGGACGGGTGTGGACGAGCGCCAGCGACACGCTCGTCGGCGAGTCCCGGTTCAGCTTCACCCCGGGGGTCGGGCTCCGGTTCCTGACGCCGGTGGGTCCGATCCGCCTGGATGCCGCGTACAATCCGTACGACGACCCGGTCGGTCCCCTGATCCGCTTCTCCGAGACCGGCGACCCGGTGACCCTCGACCCCAGGTTCGATCCCGAGGGTCGGTTCCGCAGCCGGCTGCAGTTCTACATCGCCGTGGGACAGGCGTTCTGATGGCGCGCCTCTCCGGTCCGCAGCGCACCGGGCTGGCCCTCGCGGGCCTCCTGATCGGGCTCCTCCTGCTCTGGGCGGGGGTCCGGGTCTACGTGCGCGAGGCGCGGCTGGACGAGGCGGCGCTGGAGGTGCAGAACCGCCTCCGGCTCCCCCGCTCGGCGTTCGAGCTGGAGGAGGTGGACGCGGAGGGGAACATGCGCATGGCGCTGCGGCGCGTGGCCATCCTCGACCCCTCGGGCGACACCATCGTCTATGCCCCCCTGGCGCGGCTGACCTTCGCGTCCACGACCTTTTCCGGGACCGGGCCCATCCACTTCGACCGGCTGCAGGTCTACGAGCCCTTCGTGCGCCTGGTCGAGACCCCGGCCGGGGAGTGGAACCTCACCGAGGCCTTCCGCGTGGAGGCGGACGGGAACGAGGTGCGCTTCGCCGCGGCCGGCGACACCGTGGGCGAGGATGCCGCCCGCCCGCTGATGTTCCACGACGTGTTCATCTACGACGGCCGCGCGCTGATCGCCCGGCCGGTCGCGCCGGACGATCCCGCCGCCGCGCGCTTCGCGTCGCGGGGCGGGCCCCCGGTGCAGCGGATCGACGGGCGGGCCATGCGCGTCTTCCAGGTGCGCGACATCGACGCCTACCTGCCGCTGGTGCGGGTGGGGGGGGACCGCGGGATCCGCGTGGAGGTGGCCGAGCTGGACGCCCGCCTGGTGAACCCGGACGTGCACGTGACCGACCTGGAGGGGTGGATCGAGGAGGTGCAGCCGGACCGGTACCGCTTCGCCGTGGAGACGCTGCGCACGGAGAACTCCAGCTTCGCCGGCGAGGGCGCCTTCCGCCTGGCCGAGGACCGGATCCTCTACGACCTGCAGCTCCGGGCGAACCCGCTGGACTTCTCGGACCTGCGCGGGCTGGGCTTCGACGTGCCCGCGCAGGGCCGGGCGGCGTTCGCGCTCGACGTGGAGTCGCTCCCCGGCGGGCGCACCGCGCTGCGGGCGAGCGACCTGGTGGTGACCACCCCGGAGTCGCGCGTGGCGGGCCGTCTGGCCGCCACCGTCGGCGGGGAAGGCCCCTGGAGCTTCTACGACACCCGGCTGACGCTGGACCCGCTCGACTTCTCCACCCTGGACCAGCTCGTCGAGGCCGAGATCCCCTACGAGGGGGAGCTCCGCGGGACCGTCACCAGCCTGGAGACCATCGAAGAGGGGAGTGGCGGCGCGCTCCGGATCGACCTCGCGGCGAGCTTCCGCCCGGAGAACGCCACGGGCGAGCGCTCCGTGGTGTCGGCGGTCGGGAACGTGGCCGTCGGGGGCGATGCGCCCTTCCGGCTGGACGGGGTGCGCGTGGAGGCCCGCCCCCTCCACCTGGCGGCGCTCTCGCCGCTCGTCGACGACCCCGCGCGGGCGGAGATGCTCCGCGGCGTCCTGCGGGGGTCTGCCGTCGCGAGCGGGACCCCCTCCGACCTGCGGCTCACCGGCGGGGCCGTGGCGTACGAGGTGGGCGACGCCCCGGCCACGCGCGTCACCGACCTGTCGGCCCGCATCTCCACGGACCCGGCGCTCCGCTACGAGGTCAGCGGACGCGCCGCGCCGCTCGCGCTCGCCACCCTCACGGAGCTCTACCCGCAGCTCCCCTTCCGCACGGCGACGCTGAGCGGCCCCTTCTCCATCTCGGGTACGGCGGAGCGGGCCAACTTCGACGTGGACTTCGGCGGGGCGGCGGGGCGGCTGGCGGCGCGGGGAACCCTGCTCCCGGGCGAGCCCCTGCGCTTCGACGTGTCGGGCCAGGTGGAGGCGTTCCGCTCCGGCGTGCTCCTGGCCGCGAACAACCCGGTGCAGGGCCCGCTCACGGGGACCTTCTCCGCCCGGGGGAGCGCGCAGGACTTCGGCTTCGACGTGGACCTGGCGCACCAGGGCGGCGCCTTCGCCCTGGGCGGCCGGGTCCGCGATCCGGGCGACGGGATGCAGTTCGACGTGGCGGGGCAGCTCCGCGAATTCCGGCTGGGCACGGTGCTGGGGAGGCCGGGGCTCTTCAACTCGCCGCTCACCGGGCCCATCCAGCTCAGCGGGGGCGGGCGCCAGCCGTACCGCTTCGACGTGGACCTCCGCGGGCTGGGCGGGCTGGTGGACCTGGAGGGGTGGTTCCGCCCCGGCGACGTCCCCTCGTACTTCGTCACCGGACAGGTGGCGGGGGTGAACCCGCAGCTCCTCCCGGGCGGGCAGGGGCTCCCCCCCGGGAACCTCACCGCCGCGCTGCAGGTGCAGGGGCGGGGGACCACGCCGGAGACCTTCGAGGGACGCATCGACCTGGACGCCCGTTCCTCCACCCTTGCGGGAGTGCCGCTGGACGCCGCCCGGGTCCGCCTCGCCGCCAACGATGGGGTGCTCCGCATCGACACCCTGGCGGCCACCTTCCGCGGGGCGCGCATCAACGCCTCGGGCACCTGGGGGCTGACCCGTCCTGTCGCCGAGCCGCTGCGCGTCTCCCTCGCCGCCCAGGATCTGAGCACCCTGGCTCCGCTCCTGGCCCGCGCCGGGGTGGAGCAGCCGGACCTCGCCGGATCCCTCGCCGCCGAGGGGTGGATCTCCGGGTCCTTCCGCAACCCGGCGTTCAGCTTCGCCACGCGGGGGACGGGGCTTCGCTACGGCACCTGGCGCGCCGGGCAGCTGGCGCTGGAGGCCCGCGGCTCGCTGGGGCCCGGCGGGTGGACCGGGTACGGCAACCTGCAGGGCGAGCAGGTGCTGCTCGCCGGGCGCGAGCAGTTCCAGAGCGTCCGCCTGGAGGTCAACGCCGTCCCCGGCCTCGCCACCTTCGGCGTGCTGGCGCGGCGCGACGGGGAGAGCGACCTCGCGGTCTCCGGCTCCCTGGCGCTGGACGGGCGCGAGCTTCGCGGGACCGAGCTCCAGTCGCTGGCCCTGCGGCTGGGAGACGTGCAGTGGCGGCTGGCGAACCCGGCGCGGATCCGCTGGGGCGGGGTGGACGGCATCGCCATCGAGCGGCTGATGCTCCGTCGGGAGGGCGACGAGACGGGGCTCATCCTGGTGGACGGCCGGCTCCCGCCCACCGGCGAGGCCGAGCTGCGCGTACAGCTGACCGCCGTGGACCTCTCGATCATGCGCCGCCTCACGAACGCTGCGCCGGAGCTGGAGGGAATCGTCAACCTCTCGGTGGTCCTGGAGGGGCCCGTCGGCTCGCCGGAAATGGTGGTCACCGGCTCCATCGACTCGCTGGACTACGCGGGCTTTTCCGCGTCGCAGGTGGCGATCGAGGCGCGCTACGCCGGCCGCCGCCTCGTGGGGCAGGCGCTCGTGCGGGCGGCCGGGGACTCCCTGCTCGTGACCGGCTCGGTGCCGATGCTGGTCTCGCTCGGCGGGACCGTCCCCGGCTTCGAGCTGCTCCGCGACGAGCCGCTGGAGGTGCGTGTGGCGGCGGATTCCGTCCCGCTCTCGCTGGTGAGCGCCGCCGTTCCCACGCTCGCGGAGGGCGAGGGCCTGCTCGCCGCCAACCTGGTGGTGGGCGGTACGCTGAACGACCCGGAGGTGAACGGGGTGGCGGCCGTTCGCGGCGGGGCGCTGACCGTGGTGCCGCTGGAGCAGCGCTTCACCGACATCCGCGCGCGGGTGGTGCTGCGCGGCGAGGAGATCCGGATCGACACGCTGACCGCGCGGAGCGACGGGACGGCGAGCGTGACCGGGACCATCCTCCTGGACGAGCTGGGGCGGCCGCGCGTCCTGCTGAACGTGCTGGCGGAGAACTTCGACGTCATCGACCGGGAGGACCTGGCGCAGCTCAAGGTGTCGTCCAACCTGAGGATCGCGGGCCGGCTCCCCGAGGCGACCCTCTCCGGCCGGCTGGTACTGGAGGAAGGGACGATCCGGATCCCCACCTTCGGCGAGCGCCGGGCCGCGGCGATCGTGGACGTGGACGTGGGGGAGATCGGGGCGGACACCATTCCGGAGGGCGTCGCCGGCGCCTCCGCCGCCGCCCTGTTCGGCGGGCTGCAGGTGGCCGGGCTGCAGGTGGTGGTGGACGACGGGGTCTGGCTGCAGTCGGAGGACGCGCGGATCCAGATCCGGGGCGACCTGCTGGTGACCCGCGCGGGGGGCGAGCCCCGCATCTACGGCGACCTGGAGGCGGTGCGCGGGACCTACGCCCTGCGCGTGGGGCCGCTGCGGCGCGAGTTCGACATCGAGCGGGGGCTGGTGCAGTTCTACGGCACGCCGGACCTCAACCCCACGCTGGACATCGTCGCCACCAACCAGGTCCGCACGCTGGACCAGGCGAGCACGGGATCGGTGCTGCAGGTTCAGGTACAGGTGGGCGGCACCCTGCAGTCGCCCACCCTGCGGCTCAGCTCCAACACCCGGCCGCCGCTCCCGGAGTCGGAGCTGCTGAGCTATCTCATCTTCGGGCGCTCCACCGCCAACCTGGGCGGCACCACGGGAGCCCTCGCGCAGCAGATCCTGGCCCAGGAGCTCTTCGGCGGGCTGGTGGCGGCGGAGCTGGAGCAGGAGCTGTCGCGCTCCGGGCTGGTGGACTACGTCCGGGTGCGCTCCGGCGGGGCCGAGCTGGGCAGTGGGCTCGGGCTGGGGCAGGCGCTCGGGGTCGTGGGGCTGACCACGCCCACGTTCGAGTTCGGCTGGGAGCTGAGCAACGACCTGTTCCTCACCCTGGAGGTGGGGGTGCCCGCGGTGGGCGACCAGAGCCCGCTGGCCGGGATCGGCCTGGACTACCAGATCAACGAGCGGACGCGGGCGCGCGCGGCGTACGAGAGCGTGCGGCGCGACGTGTTCACCCGGCCGTTCTACGCGGGCCCGACCTACCAGTTCTCCCTGGACGTGCGCCACCGGTGGGAGTGGGGGCGCTCGCTGCCAGACACCACGGCCCTCGATTCGCTGGCCGACTCCGCGGCCGCGGCCATCGCGGCGGAGGCCGGCGCGCCGCCCACGGCGCAGCCGCAGGGCGCCGGGGGCGCCGTGCCCGACCCGCCGGCGGAAACGCCGAAAAAGGAGGAGGGGACCCGGTGACGGGTCCCCTCCCTGCGTACGGCCCCGCTCCGCCGCCGCGCGGCTACAGGAAGGGGCGCTCCCGCGCGTTGGCGCGCGTCAGCTCCACCACGGTGCTGTCCCCCGCCACCTCGACGGGGAGGTTCCAGTAGAGCTCGCTGTGGGGGAGCGTGTAGCGGGCGTAGACCCACCAGCGCGCCGGCTTGGCCTCGAAGTTGACGGTCCCGGACGCGTCCGTGGTGTCCACCGCCTCCAGTCGGCCCGCCGTCTCGGCGCGCCGCGCGGCCAGCGAGTCGAACGCCGCGTACGTCGCCTGCGCCCACTCGCGGCGCGCGGCGCGCACCGAGTCCGCGCGGGCGAACAGGACCCGCCGCATCGCCTGGAAGCGCGCCAGGGCCGTGTCTCCGCGCGCGCGCGCCTCGCGCTCCGCCGCCGGGAGGCCCTGCAATTGCTGGAGGAGCTCCGGCGGGATCGCCGGTTCCGGGGACCTGGCGGCCGATGCGAGCGACTCCAGCAGCTCCTCGCGGTCGTAGGGGAGGAGGCGGACGGGGAGGTCCGCGACGGGCGCGCCGTCCAGGGTGGCCCGGACGGTCACCTGCGGATCCGAGTCGCAGGCGGCGAGCGCCAGCGAGCCCAGGAGCGCGGCGAGCGGGACGAGACGAGGGTTCATCGACGGCTCCGGCTGTGGAAACGGGAAACGACGTGAAGCAACGTACGAGGCGATCCGTAGTGCATCAAGCGAGAAGCGTGCTCCCGTGGCGGGCGGGGCTCGCCGTGCTCCTGCTGGGCCTGCTGGCGGGGCTCCCCGCGGGCGCGCAGCTCCGGCTCCCCCGCCCGACGGGGTACGTGAACGACTTCGCGAACGTGATCCCGGCCGAGCAGGAGGCGCAGATCACCCGCATCGTCGACGAGGTGCGCGCCAAGTCCGGCGGAGAGATCGTCGTGGTGACGCTCCCGTCGCTGCAGGGACGCCCCGCGAGCGAGGTCGCGCTGCAGATCGGGCGGGAATGGCGGATCGGGCGGGCGGGGGAGCCCGGCGATGCGGCCCGCAACACGGGGGCGGTGGTGCTGGTCTCGATGGAGGACCGGAAGTGGCGGATCGAGACGGGGCTGGGGACCAACACCTTCATCACCGCGGGGGAGGCGGGCCGGATCGGGCGCGAGTACATGGTGCCCCGGCTGGGACAGGGGGACGTCGGCGGGGGGATCCACCTCGCGGTCCAGGCCCTGGCGCAGGAGTATGCCGAGCGCTTCGGCTTCCAGCTCACGGGCGAAGCGCCCGGCCTGCGGCAGCCCGCCCGGGGGCCCTCCTCCGGAGGGGGCGGCGGAGGGCGCCTCCTCTTCTACGTGATCGCGATCCTGATCATATTCTCGCTCTTCGGCAGGGGAGGCGGA
>DASYWD010000307.1 GCA_035936415.1 Longimicrobiaceae bacterium | reverse complement strand
GGCGGGGGGCGCTCGCTCTCGTACCGGGAGCTGCTCGCGGCCGCGGAGCGCGTGGCCGCCGGGCTGCGGACGCGGGGCGTGGGCCCGGAGGACCGGGTGGGGCTGCTTCTGGAGCGGGGGACCGACCTGGCCGTCGCTCTCCTGGGAGTGCTCCAGGCCGGCGCGGCGTTCGTCCCCCTGGACCCGGCCTACCCGGCCGAGCGGCTCGGCTTCCTCCTGGAGGACAGCGGGGCCGCGGTGGTGGTGACGCACTCCTCCATGCTGCCACGCCTCCCCGCGGGTGCCGCCGGGGCGCTGTGCGTGGACCGCCTCCCGGAGGCCGGATCGCCCGCGGACCCCGCGGCCGGGGGGGCGCTCCCCGAGAGCCTGGCGTACGTCATCTACACCTCGGGCTCCACCGGCCGCCCCAAGGGCGCGATGGTCACCCACCGCTCGCTCCTCTGCTACGCGGAGGCGATGCGCGAGCGGCTGCAATTGACCCCGGCCGACCGGATCCTGCAGTTCGCCTCCCCCGGCTTCGACGTGATGGTGGAGGAGGTCTTCCCGGCCTGGCTCTGCGGAGCGGCCGTGGTCTTCCCCGGGGCGGACCTGCTGGGCACGCCCGCCGACCTGGTGGAGACCCTGCAGGCCCAGGGGGTGACCGGGCTCGAGCTCCCGACCGCATACTGGCACGAGTGGGTGCAGCTTCTCGCGGACGACGGGGCGCGGCTCCCGGCGAGCGTCCGCTTCGTCATCGTGGGCGGCGAGCGGATCGTGCCCGACCGCCTCCAGGCGTGGGCGCGGACGGGCGTGCCGCTGGTACACGTCTTCGGCCTCACCGAGACGACCGTCACCTCCACCACCTTCGGGCTGGCCGCGGGGGAGGACGGGTCCGTCCACCCCAACCTCCCGCTGGGGCACGCGCTCCCCAACGTCGCCCTCCACGTGCTGGACGCGGACCGTGAGCCGGTGCCGGACGGGCTCCCGGGCGAGCTGTTCGTGGGCGGGGACGGGGTGGCGCGCGGCTACCTGGGGCGACCAGCGCTCACGGCCGAGAGGTTCGTGCCGGACCCGTTCGGAGAGGCGGCGGGGGGCCGCCTGTACCGCACGGGGGACCGGGTGCGGCGGATCCCAAGCGCGGCGCTTGAGTTCCTGGGGCGGATGGACGACCAGGTGAAGGTGCGCGGCTTCCGCGTCGAGCCGGCGGAGATCGAGGTTGCGCTCGCCGAGCACCCGGCGATCCGGCAGGCGGCGGTCGCGGTGCGCGAGGAGGAGGCCGGGGCGAGGCGGCTGGTGGCCTACGTGGTCGCGGCCCCGGAGTGCCGCGACGGGTCCGGGGTCTCGCTGCAGGGGTTGCGCGAGTACTTGGGGGAACGTCTGCCGGAGCACATGGTGCCCTCGGCCTTCGTGGTGGTGGACGCGATCCCGCTGACCGCCAACGGCAAGGTCGACCGCCGCGCCCTCCCGGACCCCGCCGGCGGGAAGCTCGGCGGCGGGGAAGCGTACCTACCCCCCCGCGACGAAGTGGAGGCAACCCTGGCCCGGATCTGGGGCGAGGTGCTGCGCGTGGAGCGGGTGGGAATCCACGACAACTTCTTCGAGCTGGGCGGCGACTCCATCCTGTCCATCCAGATCGTCTCGCGGGCGCGCCGCGCGGGGCTGAGCCTGCGCCCCCGGCAGATATTTCTGCATCCCACGCTCGCCCGGCTCTCGGGGGTGGTGGGCACGCCCGCCGCCGCGGCCCGCGTGGACCGGGAGCCCCTGGCCGGCGAGGCGTCGCTCCTCCCGGTGCAGTGCTGGTTCTTCGAGCAGGAGGTCCCGGACCGCGCCCACTGGAACATGCCGCTCCTGCTGGAGCTCCGCCGGCCGCTGGATCCGGAGCTGCTGCGGGGAGCCCTGCGAGAGGTGCTGCTGCACCACGACGCGCTCCGCTTCCGCTACGCGCCTGCGACGGGGGGGAGCTGGACGCAGCGCTACGCCCCGCCGGCCGACGACGCCGTCCCGCTGGAGCGGGCGGACCTTGCCGGGATCCCCGCGCCGGAGCTCGCGGGGGAGATCGAGCGCCGCTGCGCGGCGGCACAGGCCGGGCTGGACCTGGAGCGCGGGCCGCTGCTCCGGGCGCTGCTCCTGGAGCCGGGGAACGGGGCGCCCTCCCGCCTCCTCCTGGCCGCGCACCACCTGGTGGTGGACGGGGTCTCGTGGCGGATCGTCGTGGAGGACCTGCAGACGGCGTACGAGCAGCTGGAGCGCGGCGAGCGCCCCTGGCTTCCGCCCAGGACCACCTCGTTCGGGGAGTGGGCGGCGCGCCTCGCGGAGCACGCGGCGCGCGGCGGCTTCGACGGCGAGCTGGAGCACTGGATGGACGAGCCGCGCAGGATGACGCGCCTCCTTCCCGTCGACGCTCCCGGCCCGAATCCGTCCGGCGCGGCGCGGACGGTGTCCGTCGCGCTGGAGCGGGAGGAGACGCAGGCGCTCCTCCAGGAGGTCCCGGCCGCCTACCGCACCCGGGTGGACGACGTGCTCCTCACCGCCCTTGCACGGGCGTTCGAGCCGTGGACGGGGGACCCGTGTCTGCTGGTGGAGCTCGAGGGGCACGGACGCGAGGAGCTGTTCGAGGACGTGGACCTTTCCCGCACGGTGGGGTGGTTCACCGCCATGTACCCGGTGCTCCTCGACCTGCGCGGGGCCCACGGGACGGGCGAGGCGCTGAAGCGCGTCAAGGAGCAGCTCCGGGGCGTCGCCGCACGGGGAATCGGGTACGGCGCGCTCCGCTACCTGGGCCCGAGCGCGCGCACCCGGGAGGGCCTTGCGTCCCTCCCGGCGCCGCAGGTGGGCTTCAACTACCTGGGGCAGGTGGATCCCTCCGTGTCCGGCGCGTCGCTGTTCGGCCTCGCCGCGGAGCCGGCCGGTCCGGGCGTGGACCCCCGCGCGCCGCGCCCCCACCTCCTGGACGTCAACGCCGTCGTCGAAGGGGGGAGGCTCCGCGTGGAGTGGACGTACGGCGCGCGGGTGCACCGGCGGGACACGGTGGAGGCACTGGCCGGGCGGTATCTCGCGGAGCTGCGGCGGCTGCTGGAGCACTGCAGGTCGGGGGAGGCGGGCGGATGCACCCCCTCGGACTTCCCCCTGGCCGGGCTCGACCAGGCCGGGGTGGACGCGCTGGTGGGGAGCGGGCGCGGGGTGGAGGACGTATACCGGCTGACGCCCACCCAGGAGGGAATCCTCTTCGAGACGCTGTACGCCCCCGAGAGCGGGGTGTACGTGGCCCAGTACCACTTCGGCCTCGGCGGGGTGCTCGACGAAGCGGCCTTCGAGCGGGCGTGGCGGCGCGTCCTGGAGCGGCACTCCTCGCTCCGCACCGGCTTCGCGCACGAAGCGGCGGACCCTCCGCTCCAGGTGGTGTGGCGCGAGGTGGACCTCCCCGTCCTGCGCGAGGACCTGCGGGGCCTCGCCCAGGAGGAGCAGCGGGAACACCTGGACGCGCACCTGGCCGCGGACCGGGCGCGCGGGTTCGACCTGGCCCATCCCCCGCTCATGCGGCTCGCGCTCTTCCGCACGGGCGACGCGGCGTGGGAGCTGGTCTGGACCCTTCATCAGATCCTCCTGGACGGGTGGAGCCTCCCTGTGGTCTTCCGGGAGGTGCTGGAAGGCTACGACGCCTTCGCCGCGGGAGGGGATCCGGCGCGGGATGCGGCACCCCCGTATCGCGACTACGTGGCCTGGCTCGCGCGCCAGGACCCGTCCCGGACCGAACGGTTCTGGAGGGAGTCGCTCGCCGGCTTCCCGGCGCCGACGCCGGTGGGCACGGCGGGCGGCGCCCGGCCGGCGGCGGAGACCGGCCCCGAGCGGGTGGAGTGCACGCTCCCGGAGGAGCTCTCCGCCGCCCTGCACGCCGCCGCGCGCCGGGGCGAGCTGACGGTGAACACGCTGCTGCAGGGCGCGTGGGCGCTGCTGCTGTCGCGCCATGCCGGGGAGGAGGACGTGGTCTTCGGCAGCACCGTGTCCGGACGCCCCCCGGAGGTGGCGGGGGTAGAAGAGATGGTCGGCCTGTTCATCAACACCCTCCCCGTCCGGGTGCGGGTGGTCCCCGGCTCCCTGCTGCTGCCCTGGCTGAGGTCGCTGCAGGAGCGGCAGGCGGAGGCCCGCGACCACGAGCACACCCCGCTGGCGCAGGTGCAGCGCTGGAGCGAGGTGCCCGCCGGCACCCCGCTCTTCGAGAGCCTGCTGGCGTACGAGAACTACCCGTTCGAGGAGCTCCTGAAGGCGCCGCGGGCGCTGCGGGTCGAAAGGCGGGGCACCCGGGAGCAGACCAACTACCCGCTCGGCATCGCCGTGGTGCCGGGACGCGCCCTGCGTGTGCTCGCCACGTACGACCGCGCCTGCTTCGATGCCGGAGAGGTGCGGCGGATGCTCGGCCAGCTCCGGGTGGCGCTGGAGGGGATCGCCCCCGGCGACGGTCGCGCGGTCGGCTCCATCGGCCTCCTCTCCGAGGCGGAGCGCCGCTCCCTGCTGGCCGCCTCGCGCGCCGAAGCCGTCCGGCACCCGCCGGTCTGCGTGCACGAGCTGTTCTCGGCGCAGGCCGCGCGCACCCCGGAGCTGACGGCGGTCGCCGGCCGCGGCGGGGCGCTGACCTACGCGGAGCTGGAGCGCAGCTCCAACCGGCTCGCGCACCGGCTGCGCGGGCGCGGCGTGGGGCCGGAGACCCGCGTGGGCGTCTGCCTGGAGCGCGGCGTGGAGATGCTGGTGGCCGTGCTGGCGGTCCTCAAGGCGGGGGGCGCCTACGTCCCGCTGGACCCCTCCTACCCGGCCGAGCGCCTGGCGTACACGCTGGCCGACGCGGGCGCCTCCCTGCTGCTCTCGCAGAGCGGCCTCCTGGAGGCGCTCCCCACCTTCGCGGGGGAGGTCGTCCGCCTGGATGCGGAGCAGGGGGCCGCCGCGGGCGAGCCGGACATGCCCCCGCAGAGCGGGGTGGGGACCCGCAACGCGGCGTACGTCATCTACACCTCCGGTTCCACCGGCACCCCCAAGGGCGTCGTCGTCGAGCACGCCAGCCTCGCGAACACGCTGCTGGGCACCCGCGACACCTTCGGGCTCGCCGCCGGCGAGGTGTTCCCGGCCATGGCCAGCTACGCTTTCGACATCTGGGGCTTCGAGGTCTTCGCCCCTCTGCTCTCCGGGGGGGAGGTGCGGCTGTTGGAGCGCGAGACGGTGCGCGACGTGGAGCGCCTGGTGGAGGAGCTGGCGGGCGCCGACGCGCTGCACGCCGTGCCGGCGCTGATGCGCGAGGTCGTCGCGCGGGTGCAGGCCGGGCCCGGGACGCTGCCGCGCATACGCAGGGTGTTCGTCGGCGGCGACGCCGTGCCGCCAGACCTGATCGGGCGGATGCACCGGGTCTTCCCCGCCGCCCGGACGTGGGTGCTGTACGGGCCGACGGAGGCGACCATCCTGGGCGCGGCCTCCGGGTTGAGGCAGGAGGAGGACTACGGGTGGCAGGTGGTGGGCCGGGCGCTGCCCGGGGTGGGGCTGTACGTGTGCGATGCGGGGGGGGGGCTGCTGCCGGAGGGAGTGCCGGGGGAGCTGTGGATCGGGGGGGCGGGGGTGGCGCGCGGCTACCTGGGGCGCGCGGAGCTGACGGCGGAGAAGTTCGTGCCCGACGCGCTCGGGGGCGAGGCGGGATCGCGGCTGTACCGGACGGGAGACCGGGTGCGGCGGCGGCCGGACGGGGAGCTGGAGTTTCTGGGGCGCGTGGACGGGCAGGTCAAGATCCGCGGCTTCCGCATCGAGCCGGGCGAGGTCGAGGCGGCGCTGCTGGACCAGCCGGGCGTGCACGATGCCGTTGTGGTCGCGCGCGAGGACTCGCCGGGGCAGAAGCGGCTGGTAGCCTACGTGACCGCGCACGAGGGAGCGGACGTATCGGCCGCAGGGCTGCGGGCCCGCCTGTCCTCGCGGCTGCCGGAGCACATGGTGCCGTCCGCGTTCATGGTGATGGGCAGTCTGCCGCAGAACGCCAACGGCAAGACCGACCGGCGGGCGCTCCCCGCGCCGGAGCGGGGAGGCGCGAAGGAGGCGTACACCGCGCCGCGCACCGGGGCCGAGACGGTCCTGTGCGCGGTCTGGGCCGGGGTGCTGAAGACCGAGCGGGTGGGGGTGGAGGACAACTTCTTCGAACTGGGCGGCGACAGCATCCTTTCCATCCAGGTGGTGGCGCGGGCGCGGCAGCAGGGGCTGAAGCTGACGCCGCGGCAGATCTTCGAGCGGCCTACCGTCGCGCGCCTGGCCGAGGTGGCGGAGTGGGCGAGCCCCGAGGCCGCCGCGGCGGCGCAGGGCCCGGTCACGGGCGAGGCCCCGCTGACGCCGGTGCAGCGGCGCTTCTTCGAGCAGCCGGGCGGGAACCGGAGCCACTTCAACCAGGCCCTGCTGCTGCGTCCGCGCGAGGCGCTGGAGGCGCGCCTGCTGGCGCGCGCCGCCGCCGCGCTGGAGGCGCACCACGACGCGCTGCGGCTGCGCTTCCGGCAGGGGGAAGACGGCGCGTGGACCCAGTCGCACGCCGCACCGGG
>DASYWD010000306.1 GCA_035936415.1 Longimicrobiaceae bacterium | reverse complement strand
GTCCGCCTCGGGAAGGCTGCTCGGCATGAAGGTGCCGTTGAGCCGCACGCCGAACGCCGGGCTCGCCCAGTACGTCGCGTGCGCGCCGAAGACCGGGCTCAGCCCCACCTGGTACCCCTCGTCCCTGATCTCGAACCAGCTGCTCGTCCATGCGCCCCCGGCGTAGATCCCGAGGTCGAACAGACTCGCCCGCCGATTCATCATGTCCTGCGCCTCAGCCTGCGTCGCGCCCGCCGCCAGAGCGGCCACCACTGCCACGCCCAGTGTTCGTTTCATCTGAGTCCTCTCCAGACCTGAGGTATGGAGCCGCCCACCCCACCGTCGGGGGGCGGTCCCCCGACTGGCACGCCGTACCGGCCGTACCTTCCACCACCACCGCGAGCCTCACAGGTCCCGCGAAGCAAGCACCACGAGCCGCACGACCTCCTTGTTCGGGTGATGGCCGGCCCGGTGCCGGCCGCTGCGCCGGCCGCCCTTCTCACCCACCCGGGACGACCGGCCGAACCGCGGGGTCACGGCCCCGCCCCACAACGCCTCACGAAGGAGGCGCCACGAACGCCGCCAGGATCGCACCCACCGCCGCGCCGTACACCACGTGCCCCGCGACGACCCCGGCCGGCGTCCCCCGCCCCCACCCCAGCCCGAGCCGGCCGGGCGGAGGGACCAAACCTGACCGTACACAAGCACTAATCGTACCAAGCAGCGGCAGGCCGGCCACCGCCAGCGCCCCGTGCACCAGCCCCAGCACCGCCCCGCGCCCGAAGGAGGGCCCGCCCAGCTGCCGCAGCAGCATCGCGTAGAGCCAGGCCGCCACGGTGGTGCCCAGCAGGAAGAGGAGCAGGAGGCCGACGACCTCGGTCAGGGGGAGGCGAGGGTTGCCGAAGAAGAGGCATCCCAGCTGGGACGCCGGACTGAACTCCGTCCACGCGAAGGTGCGGAAGACCCAGAAGCAGACCGCGGCGAAGGTGGTCGCCACGAATCCTGCCCACAGGATCGCGCTCCAGGTGATGGTCATCCGGCGTTTCCGGGTGCGAGTCGGTCAGGAAGGCGGTGGAAGTGCGCCCCCGGCGGTCCTCCCGCCCGGGGGCGTCGGGGCGGCCGGTCCGCTCAGGCGAGGGGCTCCGCGCGGACGGAAGCGGCCCCGGGCGGGGACGGCTGCTCCGGCGCGCGCCGCCCCCCCCGAACGTGCGACAGCGGGGGTAGGACCTCGTCCGCCACGGTGCGCAGCGCGCGGTTGAAGATCACGTCCGAGACCCCGTCCGGGATGGACATGGTGTCCAGGTACAGCTCCACCGCCTCGGGGAGCGCCACCTCGTCCGAGAGCGCCTTGGCGAAGATCAGCGAGTTCTCCACGTGGGTGGCGAACAGGTCGTCCTCCGCCCGCGCGGCCGCGAGGTTGATCCGGTGCCGGAGGTCCTCCTGCACCCGCCCGCGGATGCGCCGACGCACGCGCGAGAACACGGCGTCGAATCGCCCGTTGCCACCCGCTTCCTCGCCCTCGTCGTCGCGGTCCCCGCCGGAGTCGGCCAGGGCGTCCATGTCGAGCTCGTCCACCTCCGGGAGCCCGGAGCGCCTCCCGATCGCCGCGAGCGCGCGGCTTCCGACGTTGCGGGCCTGCTCGGGGGTGAGCCGCAGGATCCGGACGTAGATGTCGAGCGCGGAGTCGAAGGGGAGCTGGTCGGAGACCAGGTCCACCAGCGCGAGGACGTGGCGCACGTGGGTCGACAGGAGGCGCTCCTGGCAGACCGCGGTGGTGAGGTCGACCTGCCGCTGCGTCGCGCGGGACGAGTTCCGATTCAGTGCCACCTTGCGCCACCTCCCCCTGTGGTTCCGTCGTGACCGGGCTTGCTTGACGTGCCGCCGCCGGGCGGGGACGGGTCCTCCGCCGAGCCCCGGATCGTGCAATTTCCATTCCCTGCACCGGAGCACCCCATGACAAAAAAAGAAGCGGACCGCCGGGGCGGTCC
>DASYWD010000305.1 GCA_035936415.1 Longimicrobiaceae bacterium | reverse complement strand
GCGGTCACCCGCGCGCGGAGCCCCCGGCCGCGCGCCCAGCGCGCGACGGCCAGGGGGATGTCGCCGGAGCCGGTCGCCACGTCGAGCACCGTGATCTCCGCCGCGCCGGTGCGATCTGCCATCCCCGCCAGGTAGCGGAGGACCACGCGTGTCCCCCCCAGCCAGCGGTTCACCCGGCGGAGGTCGTCCAGGCTGGTCTCCAGCTCCCGCCGGTCCACCTCCGGCGCGTCCATCAGCTCGGCGCCCACGGCGCGCGCGAGGCCGGTCACGACAGGTGCTCCCGGAGGCGGGCCGCCGCCTCGTCCACCCGCTCCCGCAGCGCGGCCTCGTCGAGCGTCCGCACCTCGCCGTCCCGGAAGAGGATCCGCCCCCGCACCGCGGCCAGCGTCACGTCGGCGCCCCGCGCGGCGTGGAAGAGCGCCGCCAGCGGGTCGTGCACGGGCCTCGCGTGCGGCGCCGCCAGCGAGACGGCGCACAGGTCCGCGTCCTTGCCGGGCTCCAGCGAGCCGATCCGGTCGTCCAGCCCCAGGGCCCGGGCCCCGTCCAGCGTGCACAGGCGGAGGAGGTCCGCGGCGGGGAGGAGGTCCGGGCTGCGGTGCGCGGCGCGGTGCAGCACGGAGGCGGTCCGCGCCTCCTCCAGCAGGTCGAGCCGGTTGTTGCTCCCCACCGAGTCGGTCCCCAGCCCCACGCGCACCCCGGCGTGGCGCAGCTCCGCGTACGGCGCGACGCCGTGCCCCAGCCGCGCGTTGGCCACCGGGCAGTGGGCCACGGCCGCCCCCGCGTCCGCGATCCGTCGGACGTCGTCGGCGTCCAGGCGCACGGCGTGGATCAGGAGCGGGCGGGTGCGCAGCACCCCCAGCCGCTCCAGCATCTCCACCGTGGACCGTCCGCGCGCGGGAGTCGGGATCCCGCGCGTCCGCAGCCCCGGCGCGAAGTCGCCCCCGCCGCGGACCACCAGCTCCTCCTCCACCGCCGACTCCGCCGCGTGCGTCGCCAGCGGGAGCCCCTCGGCGAGCGCGTACTCCGCCGCCGCGGCGAAGAGCGGGTCGGAGACGGTGTACGGCGCGTGCGGGGAGATCCCCACCCGCACCAGCTCGCTTTCTTCGCGCCGAAGGTGGTCCACCGCCGTCCGCAGCTCCGCCATGGATTCCGGGGCCTGCGCCGGGTCCGGGCCGAACGTCTCGCGGT
Organism: Longimicrobiaceae bacterium; assembly: GCA_035936415.1. Taxonomy (NCBI): domain Bacteria; kingdom Pseudomonadati; phylum Gemmatimonadota; class Longimicrobiia; order Longimicrobiales; family Longimicrobiaceae; species Longimicrobiaceae bacterium. Next base: position 18,003 of record DASYWD010000305.1, on the reverse strand, counting down.
AGACGACGCCGCGCATCCCCGCCTCCCGGAGCGCCCCCACCGCCGCGCCCGACATCTCCGTCGCGGCCAGGGTGGTGATCCCCGCGCGCAGCGACTCCACCATCGTCCACCGGGCGGCCAGGCCGTAGTCCCCGTCGTGCAGCGCCGCGCGCTTGGCGCCCACCAGGCGGAGGATCCAGTCGCGGAAGCCCAGGTCCTCCAGCCCCCCGCGGAAGAGCGCCAGCTCCGGGTGCGCGTGCACGTTCACCAGCCCGGGGAGGAGCGCAGCCTCCCCCACCTCCACGACCTCCGCCCCCTCCGGCGGCTCGATGGCCGCACGCGGCCCCACCGCGGCGATCCGGCCGTCGGCGCCCACCAGCACGGCCCCGTCACGGACGGGGGGCGCGGCCACCGGGAGGACCCAGGCGGCCCGGAACACCCGGAGCGGGAGATCCGCCATCAGTTCGGGAAGTTGAACAGGGAGGCGGAGAGCGTGCGGCGCGAGCTGCGGCGGATCTGCGGGTCGTCCCGCACCACGCGCCCGATCGCCTGCCCCACCCCGAGCGACACCACCACGTCGCGGAGGCTGCCGCCGCCCGCCACCGGCGCCGCCACGTCCAGGCGGTAGGTGCGCCGGGAGCCCGGCGGGAACGCCGCGCGCAGCCCCACCCCTACGCTGGCGTGGAAGCGCGAATCCAGCGCGTACACGTCGCCTCCGGCCCAGCTCCGTCCCACGTCCGCGAAGGCCACCCCCCCCAGGTCGAAGAGCTGCGGGTACGGCCACCCCAGGTAGACGCGGTCCTCCAGCGAAAGGACGGCGCGCTGGGCCCCGGTCGCGGCGTGCCGCGGCAGGCCGCGCACCCCGGAGCGGTTCCCGAGGGTGAGCTGGAAGGGGACGGTGGTGCGCCACCCGCCCGCCGCGGAGAACGCCGCCACCAGGGTGTGCCGCGACTCCGGCCCGGGCCTCCAGTACGCCCAGCTGTCCATCTGCCCGAACACGTTCCTCCACTCCCAGCTCCCCACCGGGGCGCCGTAGTCGCGCTTCCCCTCCAGGAGCAGGCGCCCGCCGGAAAGTACGCCCCCCGGCAGCTCGCCGGTCAGCTCGATGCCCACGTTGAGCGAAAGGTCGTCGTCCGTGGAGAAGGCCGCGACGCTGCGCCCCAGCGCGATCTCCGCCTCCACGCCCATCCGCACGTCCTCCGTGCCGCGCACCGCGTCGAGCGCGTTCCGGCGGACGAAGTACACGCTCCGCTGCGCGGCCAGGAACACGGCCCGCACGCTCGACACGGTGTCGAACGCAGCGCTCCGGGGCGCCAGCGGCGCCGCCCCCTCCCGCCCCGCCTCGCCCTCCGGGTCCAGGAAGCGCAGCCCGCCGGGGTAGATGATCCACTCGCCCGTGAGCGCCATCCCCAGGAGCGTCAGGCTCCCGCGCCGCCCCAGGCGGAGCACCCCGCCCAGGTCGGCCGAGCGGCGCCGCTCCGGGAAGAGCAGCCGCTGCAGGCGCTCCTCGCCCGGGACGAAGTACTCGAAGTACCGGTCCTCGTGCTCCACCCGCTGCCGCCACGCCCAGCGCCCGTTCTCGCCGCGGAACGGGTACGACAGCGTCTCGGAGAAGAGCGTGCCGCTGGAGGTCTTCGCCACCGCGAGCTCGGCGTCGAGCAGCGTCCCCAGGAACTGCGGCGTGGCGTACGAGGCGCCGTAGATGGGCTCCCGGTACTGCTCGCCCCAGTACGCGGACACCTGCTGCCCGGTCCCCATGAGGTTGTCCTGCCGCAGCTCCAGCCCGCTCAGTCCCCCGCCGCGCGAGTCCACCCGGGGCTCCAGCCGCGTGGCCCACTCGTCGCTGGTGTCCACGATGACGTGGTAGCTCCCGTCCGGCTGGCGGATGCCGTAGACGTCGGCGTCGGCGATGAACGGGGTGTTCCGGAGGAGGCGCTCGGAGTCGAGCAGGACGTCCGGGGAGTAGCAGTCGCCCTCGCTGAAGAGGATCTCCCGCCGGATCACCTCCTCGCGGGTGGCCACGTGCAGCCGGTTGGCGAAGGTGTACGCCCAGGCGAAGCGCGGGTCCAGCTCCGGGTCGGTGGGGTCGAACACCGCGTGGTTGTCCACGAACACCTGCGCGATGCGCCCGTTCGGGCACCCGGCCACGCCCTGCGGGGCGGCGGCCGCGGTGTCCGGCTGCTGCGCCAGCGCGGGCACGCGCCCCCCGGCCGCCAGCAGGAGCGCCGCTGCGGGAAGGGTGATGCGGAGGACGCGGGGTGGTGGACGCACGTTGCTGCTGCTGTCCGGAGTAGCTGCCGTGGAGAACGCCCGGGGCGCATGGCCGGCGCTCCGGCTGCGATGTCGTTCTAACCCGTGGGAAAGCGCAATGTTCGCGCCCCCGTGCGGGAAAGTCAAACGGCGGGCCGGGCGGCCCCGCTCGGCCGCGCCGCCCCGCGCCGCGACCCGTTCGGCACCGGGTGGCTTTTTCGGCGCGGCCCGGGCGGCTATGTTGGGGGTGCGCCGGCGGGAAGCCCGCGCACCGAACCCCCGCACCTCCCGCATGAGACCCGTTCTGGCCGTCCTGCAGCTGACCGAGGCGTTCGAGGACGTCTGGGGGGAGATCGCCTCCTCCCTGGACGCGGGCCTCCACGTCGCGGCGACTCCGTCGGAGCTCCGCTCGGCCGACGGGGTCGCCGCCGTGCTGGTGGCGGCGGGCGGGCGCGAGGCCGGGGTGGACCGCTTGGTCGCCGAGCTGCGTGCCGGGGGCCCACCCCCGCTCGCCGTGGTGGGAGCGGAGAGCGACTACCGACTCGCCGTCTCGGTGCTGCGGGCCGGCGCGGACGAGTACTTCTGCCTTCCCGCGCACTTCGGGGAGGTGCGCGCCTGGGTCCGCGAGCAGGTGGAGCGCGCGGAGCGGGTCCCGGAGGAGGCGCGCCTGCTGGAGGTGCACCGCCGCCGGTACGACTTCTCGCAGCTCGTCGGGACCAGCCCCGCGCTCCGGGCGACGCTGGCCCAGGCGGCGGCGCTGATTCCCACCCGGAAGACGGTGCTGATCCGGGGGGAGACCGGGACGGGGAAGGACCTCCTGGCGCGCGCCATCCACTTCAACGGCCCCCGCGCGCGGCACCCGTTCGTGGAGGTGAACTGCACCACCCTCACCGACACGCTCCTGGAGGCGGAGCTGTTCGGGTACGAGAAGGGGGCGTTCACCGACGCCCACTCGGCCAAGCCGGGGCTCTTCGAGGCGGCGGAGGGCGGGACCCTTTTCCTGGACGAGATCGGCGACATCTCCGCCGCCCTGCAGGTGAAGCTCCTCCGGGTCATCGAGGACAGGCGGATCCGGCGGGTGGGGAGCGTCACCAGCCGCCAGGTGGACGTGCGCGTGATCGCCGCGACGCACGTGGACCTGGAGTCGGCGGTGCGGCGCGGGGAGTTCCGCGAGGACCTGTACTTCCGCCTGAGCGTGCTCCCACTGGAGCTGCCCCCGCTCCGCGACCGCGGAAAGGACGTGCTCCTCCTCGCCCAGCACTTCCTCCGGCTGGAGAGCGAGGAGAACGGCATCGCCTGTCCCGCGCTCTCCCCGGCCGCGGTGCAGGCGCTCCTCGCGCACGACTGGCCCGGGAACGTCCGCGAGCTGCGGAACAGCATCGAGCGCGCGGTGATCCTCAGCGGCGGGCTCGGATCGCTCCAGCCGCAGCACGTGCTGCGCGGCCCCGCTCCCCGCGCGAGGGCGGAAGAGGCCGGCGAGGGCGCCCTCCCCTTTCCCGCGAAGCTCCACGAGATCGAGCGGGCCGCCGCCGTGGCCGCGGTGGAGCGCACGGGCGGCAACAAGAGCCGGGCGGCGGCGCTCCTGGGGATCGGGCGGAGACGCCTCTACACCCTGTTAGGGGAGGAGCCGTGAGCGCCGCCGCCGACCTGTCGCGCGGCCTTCTCCGCCAGGCGTGGGCGCTCCGGAAGGCGCCCGACCCGCAGGGGATGGTCGCCCTGCTCTCCCCCGTCCCGAAGGAGATCCTGGCCGGGGAGCTGGAGCTGGCGCACCTGCTATCGTGGGGGCTGCGGGAGCTGGGGGAGTTCCAGAAGTCGCTCGACCTGCAGCTGGAGCTGGAGGACCGGTTCCGCAGGCGCGGGAACGACTGGCTGCTGCGGTGGTGGCTGCTCGTGGCGGGGACGAACTGGCTGGAGACGGGGGACGCCCGTGGCGCAATGCTTTGTTGGTCGGAGTGCCTGGACCTGGCCGAACAGGCGGACGATCAGTACTCGATGGCCTGGGCCGCGAACAATCTGGGTGGGGTCGCCGCGCAGCTCGGCCACTTCGGGGAAGCTCTGCCGAACTACCAACGGGCGATCGCCGCGAACCATCGGAGAGGCTATATGCGAGGCCTATCTCTCGGGTACCACAACGTTGCCGAGGCGCATACGGAATGCGGGCGATTCGATGATGCGTTAGAGAGTATTGGCTACGCGATCGGCTACTCCCGGACCGCCGGCAACATGCTGCTGGTGCGCTGGCACGAGGTCACACGGGCGAAAGCATTCATTCACGCGGGTGATTTCACCGCGGCCAGAACACTCATCGGGCGTGCTCAAGCAGTGTTCAGGGAGGCGCGCCACGATTTCCAACTTGCCGTAGCAACGACGGAGTTGGGAGTTTGTGCCCGTTCGGAGAAGTGTTTCGAGCAAGCAGAGGAGCACCTGCTGGATGGCCTAGCTATCGCAACCAGACTGCAGGCCCGTCTTCTGCGGGCGATCACGCTGGTCGAACTTGGATTGCTGTACGATTCGCTGCACCGGACCACTCCGGCTGCACAGGCGCTGATCGAGGCACGCGAACTTCTCGTGAGGTTCGGCGGGACCTACCTACTGGACAGGCGCATGGACCAGCTCAGCCTGAGCACGCGTGAAAAGCTTTAACAGAGCCGCGTCGGTGGAGCTGGCGACTCAGGGAGCGAGCGTGGTAGAGGTGTGTAGCTGCCCACGCGTACGGAATGCCAAACGGCGGGTCACCGGAAGGTGCCCGCCGCGAGCTTAAGATGCTGGTACGAATGGAAGCTGCTAGTCTACAGTCGCGGCAAGCTCCGGCCCTCCCCGGAGGTCTTTGAGCGCATCAGCCGCTCGGGCATGTTCGTGCATGGCACCAAGCCCGGCAAAGATCTCCTGCGCCCGCTCAAGGTAGGCCTGCGCTTCCTCGGCCCCGTCGGTATAGGCCCTCAGCAGAGCGTAGTCCACCAGCGTCTCCCCTTCGAGGAGCGGATATCCCTTCTCCCGGGCGATCTGCAGCGCCTTCTCGAAGAAGGTGAACCCGCCGTCGTCCCTGATCTCCCGGGCGATGTTGCCCCTCCCCTGGTACATCCGGGCGAGGAAGTAAGGCGATCGCGAAGCGATAGCCCGCTCCTCCGCCAGACGACCCCATTCTTCCGCCTGGGAGATCAGACCGTCCCGCAGGTATGACTCCGCGATGTCGATAGCAATGCCTGCCCAGAGCCCAGGCGGGATCGGGAGTTCCAGGGCCTGCCGATAGACCCTCCGCGCCTCCTCCTGCCGGCCCTGAGCGGCGGAAAGGTGCGCCAGGTTATGAAAGCAGACCGCGAGGTCGAACGGCGACGGGACCACCTTCCACAGCTCCCGCGCCTTCACGAACCATCTCTCGGCCGCCTGGAGGTGCATCTGGCGGGTTGCTACGTTCCCGAGGTTGTTGTAGAGCTGCGCTCGTTCCAGCAGGACGGTGCTCTGGTCCTCGATTCGCTCCGCCAACGACAGTGCGGTTCGGTAACAGCCCTCGGCCTCGGGCCAGCGTCCCTGCCAGAGTCGCACGTTCCCAAGCCCGGTCCGTGCGATGATCTCGCCGTGTACGTCGCCGGAATCGCCGGCAAGCTCCGCGCTGCGCTGGTAGTAGGAGTGAGCATCCCGAAGATCCCCCAGGGACAGCGCCATACGGCCGATCCTGCGTAGCGCGAGGATCTGAGGGCTCTTGTCGGTCAGCGGGAGAGAGAGGCTGAGGGCCACGTTGTAGCACTGGCGCGCCTTCCGGAATAGCCCCCTCTCCTCGTGCTGCTCGCCGAGTTCGATCAGGTGACGTGCCACCCCCGTATGATCACCCGACCAGAAGCTCTGAAGCACCGGCCGTAGCCCCCCGAAGAGTGAGGCCAGATAGGCGTGCAGGGCCTGTTCTGATTCGTTCACCACCGCATCGAGCTGAGCCGCCGAAACGACTCGCTTGTCGATAGTGGTGTACGCGCTGGAGCTGTCCCATGCTCTGCCCGGGTCGGGAACCGCAATCCCGACGAGAGCGAGGCGTAGCAACTCTAACTCCTCCATCTCTGGGAGGAGGCCGAAGAGTTCTTCGAGGGTGGCTTCGGAACGGCTCACGGGCTATTGCGAATTAGCCGCCGGATGCGGAAATCGTCCCACCCCGGCCCACCTCGGTGTCCGTCGTCGCATACGTGGAGAAGTGGTCCGTCCGCGTCCGGAGGCGGGCGCCGTCGGCCGTGGGGGCTCCCCCCATGTCCACCCAGCCGTTGTTCCACCACACGATCGTCTTCGTGGCGCTCCCCTCGATGGACGTGCCGCGAAGGGGCAGCTCGATGGTGACGGGGACCGCGAACGACTTGTTGTGGGGCCCGAACTCGGCGACCACGTGCTCCGACCCCTTGGGATCCACCGGGAGGTTGATGGAGAACATCGTCACCTTGTCCACCGCGCCGGCGGGAACGTCGATGGCGAAGCCCTGGAAGTCCAGGCGCCCACCCTCGGGGCCGATCCACTTCTTGGCCCAGGCGATGGTGACGGCGGGACGCTGCCGGAAGGTGGCGATGGCGGCCAGGTCGGGCGCCGCGGAGGTCTCGTTGAAAGACGGCACGGCGGCGGTGGGCGCGAGCGGGGTCGATGCGTCGCGGTCCGCGCACCCGGGGGCCACCAGCAGAACAAGCAGGGACAGCGTGGGGATCAGGCTCCGAACGATCCGGTTCATTGGACCTCCTCTAGAGGAAAGAAATGATGGACGGAGAGACAGACTTCGGAAGAGCGAACCACGAGAGCGAGCCCTGCTGGACCGCGGAAGTGACCAGGCGTGCCCCGGACCGGCACCTGCGCGCACGGAAAGAGACAACCTGTTACGATAAGCAGGCTTATCGTATATCGCAAGCTTTTGGTTCCGTGCTGCCCCGTGCCAGGAAAGTGGACGCCCTACCCGGTTGCAAGATTCGTCCCACGATCCAGGCCGTACTCGGCCATCTTCCTCCTGAGCGTGTTCCTGTGGATCCCGAGCCGCTCCGCCGCGAGGGTGAGGTTGCTCCCCGTCTCCCGCAGGGCGCGGCGGATGAGCCGGCGCTCCATCTCCTCCAGCGTGCAGAGCGAGCCCCCGTCCAGGTCGTCTTCGGACTCGCGGGGCCGCGGCTGCAGCACCTCCGCCGGGAGGTGCTGCGGGAGGAGCACGGCCCCGCTGCACATGACCACCGCGCGCTCCACCACGTTGCGGAGCTGCCGCACGTTACCGGGCCAGTGGTAGAGCCGCAGCGTCTTCAGCAGCTCCTCCGAGATCCCCCGGATGGGGTTGCCGTGCTGCGCGGCGTACTGCGCGACGAAGTGGTGCACCAGGCGGTCCACGTCCTCCCCGCGATCCCGGAGCGGCGGCAGGTGCAGCGAGACCACTGCGAGCCGGTAGTACAGGTCCGTCCGGAAGCTCCCCTCCGCCACCGCCGCCTTGAGGTCGCGGTTGGTGGCGGCGACGATCCGCACGTCGATGGGCACCGGCGCCTCCCCGCCCACCCGCTCGATCTCGCGCTCCTGCAGCGCACGGAGGATCTTGGACTGCAGCGCCAGCGACATGTCGCCGATCTCGTCCAGGAAGAGCGTCCCCCCGCTGGCCCGCTCGAAGCGCCCGATCCGCCGCCCGATGGCGCCGGTGAAGGCGCCCTTCTCGTGCCCGAACAGCTCCGACTCCAGCAGGTTCTCCGGGATCGCCGCGCAGTTGATGGCGATGAACGGCCCCTTCGCGCGGCGGGAGCGCGCGTGCAGGACGCGCGCGATCATCTCCTTCCCCGTCCCGCTCTCCCCCAGCACCAGCACCGTGGCGTCGCTCGGCGCAGCCCGCGCCAGCGAGCCGAAGGCGGAGAGCATCTCCTCGCTCGCCCCCACGATGGCGTCCTCCGCGGCCGTGGCCGGGGCGAGCGGCCGGACGACGCCCCCGCGGTCGAGCGCGTGTACGATCCCCAGCAGCTTCCCCGGAGGCACCGGCTTGGCCAGGACGTCGTGCGCCCCCTCCCCGATGGCCTCCATCATCAGGGCCATCGACGGCTCGGACGTCAGCACCACCACCGGGGGGGTGGAGGCGTCCGCCCGCAGCCGGCGCAGGATCTCCATCCCCGCGCCGGAGAACCCGGTGTCGAGGAGGATCAGGTCCCAATCGCCGTCGCGCAGCAGACGTAGCCCCTCGGCCTGACCGTGCGCGGCCTCAAGCCGCGCGCCGTTCAGCTCTGGTTCGATCGTCCGAACGACACTGCGATCCGGGTCGAGGAGCAGTACCTTCAATGGACGCTGGGTGCGGTTCTGTGAGCGGAGAGACCAAACCAAGATACGCTCCGCGCCCTCCTCGCGCAATCTGTGTCGGTGTTTAAGCTCCGGAAATGCGGGGACCTGTTCCGACACGCTTCATACGCGGCGAGCCGGGGGATCCCCCGGCTCGCCGCCCGGCCCGAACCGGCGTGCGGCTCAGCTGGTGATGTTGTTGATGGCGCGGTAGATGTTGATCCGGCCCTTCCCGAAGTACTTGTCCCAGCCGGCGGAGCCCAGGTCGTCCACGGTGCTCTCGATGCGGCTGCGGATGTTGCTGGCGCCGGTCACGCCGGTCGCGTGCAGGAGCCCGGCGAGCCCCGCGGCCTGGGGGGTGGCCATGGAGGTCCCGGCCATGAAGACGTAGCCGCCGCTGTTGTACGCGGAGAGGATGTAGCTGTAGCCGTTCGCGTTCTCGCTGTCGCCGCCCGGCGCGGAGATGTCGATCTCGGGCCCGGCGTTGGAGTAGCCCGCCCGGCCGTCGCTCCAGTTGGTGGCGCCCACGGCCACGCACTCCGGGAACTTGGCCGGGTACGAGATGTTCCGCGGCGAGCCGTCGTTCCCCGTGGCGCAGAAGGGGAGCGAGTTCTTGCTCAGCGCGTACTGCAGCGCCTGCTGCTCGGAGGTGGAGCCGAAGCGCCCGCCCAGGCTCAGGTTGATGGCGTGGGCCCCGTTGTCGGCCGCGAACTTGATCCCGTTCACGATCGCGGAGGTCGGGCAGCCGCTCGGGCCGCAGACCTTCACGGGTAGCACCTTGATGTTCGGCCCGTACGCCACGCCCGTCACGCCGGTGACGTCGTTCCCCAGCCCGGCGGCGATCCCGGCCACGTGCGTGCCGTGCCCGTCGTCGTCGTTCGGATCGGCGTCGTTGTTCACGAAGTCGTACCCGGCGAGCACCCGGCCCACCAGGTCGGGGTGGGTGGAGAGCACGCCGGTGTCGACGATTCCGATCACCGCGCTCCCGGTGATGGCGCCGAGCTGCTGGTACGCCTCCAGCCAGTCGGTGTCGGCATCCGCCTTCCCGGTGTTGACCACGAAGGCGCCCGTGCTGTTGTTGAGGTCGCCGTCGTTGTGGAGGTCCCACTTGTAGCCGAAGTAGGTGTCGCTGGGCGGCTCGCAGACGCCCGTCCCGCAGATCACGCCATGCGTGCGGATGTAGTCCGGCTCCGCGAACTCCACGTTGGGGTTGCGCGAGAGCGCGCTCACCACCGCCAGCTCCCGCCCGGGGGCCACGCTCAGCACGAAGATCCCGGGGAGGTTCAGCTCGCGCTGCACGGAGGCGCCGTGCGCCGCGGCCACCTGCGCGCGGTTCACGCCGGCCCGGAAGCGGACGAGGATCTGCCCGGCCACGTACTCGCCGGCGTTCGGAGCGCCGGCCTGCCCGGCGGAAAGCTCCGGGGCGGCCTCGGGGGAGAAGGGGGCACGGGTGTCCTGGCATCCGGCCAGCACGAGGGCGCTTGCGGCAATGACGGTGAGTCGCTTCACGGCTTACTCCTGAAAAAGAAAGGAACGAGTACGGCGTGGTGCCGCCCGTTCCATAGGCACGCGGCGCGCCAGAACCGGCAAACTCGCAAGTCGCTGCGGTGTCGTACTTTACCGTTTGGGATGTCCAGTATGGTGCGTCCCGGTATGGTGCAGCTCACCCGGAAGTGCACCATTCTGGTGCACCAACCGCTGCCTCACGGCGCATCGCGCCCCCGCGGTGCACCAGAATGGGCATGAACGAAGGAGGGGGCCACGGCGCGTGCCGTGGCCCCCTCGCTCATCGTCCCGCCGTGATGCCTACAGCGTGCTCTTGAAGAGCAGGCGGTTCGGCGTGCCGCTCGGATTGCTGGTGATCTTGCTGGTGGTCGCGTTGTTGATGATCCAGTTGTGCACGGTGGAGCTGGCGACGTCGCCGTAGGTGCCCTTGTAGAGCGCGCCCACGCCCGCCACGTGCGGCGAGGCCATGGAGGTCCCGCTGATCGTGTTGGTCTCGGTGGTGCCGCTCCCGATCCAGGCCGACTTGATGCTCGCGCCGGGAGCGTACAGATCGGTGCAGGTCCCCCAGTTGGAGAACGAGGCCTTGGCGTCGGTGCTGGTCGAGGCGTTCACCGTCGCGATGGCGGTGCCGTACCCGGCGCGGGCCGGGGAGTAGTTGCAGGCGTCGGCGTTGCTGTTCCCCGAGGCCACCGCCACGAACACACCCGCGTTGGAGAGGTTCTTCACCGAGGTGTCGAGCGAGGACGAGGCGCCGCCGCCCAGCGACATGTTGGCCACCGCCGGCTTGATGTGGTTCTTGGTCACCCAGTCCACCCCGGCGATGATCGCGGAGAACGACCCGGAGCCGTTGCAGTCCAGCACCCGCACGCCGCGCGGCATGGACTTCTTGGCCACGCCGTAGAGCTTCCCGGAGACCGTGCCGCCCACGTGCGTGCCGTGGCCGTTGCAGTCGTTCCCGTTCCCGCCGAAGGCGTCATAGACGTTGGACGCGCGCCCCTCGAACTCGGAGTGGCCGGTGTCCAGCCCCGTGTCGATGATGTAGGCGCGGACGGTGGAGGCGGTGGTGGTGTAGTTGTACGTGCCCGAGAGCGGGAGGGAGCGCTGGTCGATCCGGTCGATCCCCCACGTGGCGCTGCTCTGCGTGACGGCGACCTGCGCCACCTGGTCCTGCTCGATGTACTCCACGTTCGGGTTGTGCCGCAGCGCGTTGAGCTGTCCCGCGTTCAGCGCGGCCGCGAAGCCGTTCAGGGCAGCGTCGTACACGTAACGCGGGCTCACCCCAGCCACCGCCGCGACGGAGCGCGGATCGGCGCCCTCCTTGAGGACCACGATGTACTGCCCCGGGATCGCCTGGCCGCCGGCACCGACGGAAAGGACGGGCGCCTCCGGGGCGGCGGACGGTGCGACGGGGCTTCCCGGCTCGCTGCCGCAGGCGGCGAGCGCGAGCACGGAACCGGCCAGCAGAACGGAACGCATCTGACGCATGGTGTTTCCCCTGGTGTGGTGTGGATGAGCTGCTTTGCCGACTTCATGCGACACACGGGCATCAACCTGAACTGCGTCCTTCCACAGTTTCGGTTCCGAACCGGATGCGGATGATGGGCCCTCCTTTCGGGTCACGCGTCCACTCGCGACGTGTCTGTAAATATATGTTCCCCTGCCTCAAGCTTTTCGCACCCGGGATCGAATCGAACCGGCGGAGAGCGCGCGATCAGGATGGGGACCTTTGACGTCCACGGTGAAGCACGGATCGGACCACGACCCGCTGCTTGCTAACACGTTGTAGCCAAACAACCTTGCAACGCACATCACGGCGAGCCGCCGCACCGAAACGGTGCGACGGCTGCACCGGCGAACCATTGTGGTGCGCCAGAGCGCTGTCCGTCCGGTCCCGCGCAGCTACCGAAAAGAGGGGGCCGCGGCGCGTGCCGCGGCCCCCTCCCGCACCCCGTCCGGAGACGAGGGGTCCCGCGTCAGCTTACAGCGTGCTCTTGTAGAGCAGGCGGTTCGGCGTGCCGGTCGGGTTGCCGGAGATGACGTTCGCCGTGGAGTTGTTGATGATCCACGAGCGCACGGTCGAGTTGGAAGCACCCGGGTTGCCCGCCAGGTACAGGGCGCCCACGCCCGCCACGTGCGGCGACGCCATCGAGGTGCCGCTGATGGTGTTGGTTGCGGAGGTGCTGGTGTGCCAGGCGGAGGTGATGCTGGAGCCCGGCGCGTACACGTGCGTGCAGCTCCCGTAGTTGGAGAACGACGACTTGGCGTCCGTGCTGGTGGACGAGTTCACGGAGGTCACGTTCGCCGCGCTGGCCGGCGAGTAGTTGCAGGCGTTGGCGTTGCTGTTGCCGGAGGCGACCGCCACGTAGACGCCCGAGTTGGCCAGGTTGTTCACGGCCGTGTTCGTGGCCGAGGAGTAGCCGCCGCCCAGCGACATGTTCGCCACCGCCGGCTTCACCGCATTCGCGCGCACCCAGTCCACACCGGCGATGATGCCGGAGTTGGAGCCGGAGCCGGAGCAGCTGAGCACCTTCACCCCGCGGAGCCGGACGCCCTTGGCGACGCCGTAGGTGCTGCCTCCCACAGTGCCGCCCACGTGCGTGCCGTGGCCGTTGCAGTCGCTGGCGGTCTCGCCGGAGATCGCGTTGTAGACGTTGCTGGCCCGGCCGCCGAACTGCGTGTGGTCGGCGCGCAGGCCGGTGTCGATGATGTAGGCGGTGACGTTCGAGGCCGTGGTGTTGTAGGTGTACGTCCCGGAGAGCGGCCGGTTGCGCTGGTCGATCCGGTCGATCCCCCAGGTCGCGCTGCTCTGGGTCACGGCCAGGTCCATCACCTGGTCCTCCTCCACGTAGTCCACGTTCGGGTTGTGCCGGAGCGCGTTGAGCTGGCCCGCGTTGAGCGTCGCGGCGAAGCCGTTGAGCGCGGCCGTGTAGACGTGGCTCGGCTCGACTCCGGCGACGGCGGCCACGGAACGGGGGCTCGCCCCCTCCCTGAGGACGACGATGTAGGAACCCTCGATCGCCCGGCCCGCCGCGGCGGAGCGGAGCGGAGCGGCCTGCTCGGGAGCGGCGGCGGGGGTCCCCTGGTCGTTCGCGCAGGCGGCGAGCGCGAGCACGGAACCGGCCAGCAGAACGGAACGCATCTGACGCATTGTGTTTCCCCTGGTGTGGTGTGGATGAGCTGCTTTCTGGACTTCTGCGACACACGGGCATCAACCTGAACTGCGTCCTTCCACGGCTTCGGTTCCGAACCGGATGCGGATGATGGGGCCCTCCTTTCAGGTCGAACGTTCGTTCGGAACGTGGCTCCGAATACTTATTTCCGCGCCTCAAGCCTGTCTCACCCGGTATCGATGCGAACCGGCGGAGAGCACGCGATCAGGATGTGGGCTTGAGACGGTGCACGCTAAGGCAGGGATCGGACCACAAACTGCGATTTTGCTAACGCCTTGTTGCCGAACGACTTCGCGATTTACGGGACGGCGAGCCGCCGCACCGTTTCGGTGCAGCGGTTGCACCGGTGAACCATCGTGGTGCGCCAGAGCGCTGTCCGTCCGGTCCCGGGCAGCCGGGAAAAAGAGAAGGCCGCGGCGCGTGCCGCGGCCCCCTCCCCGCACCCCGTCCGGAGACGGGGGCTACTGCGTCAGCCTACAGCGTGCTCTTGAAGAGCAGGCGGTTCGGCGTGCCCGTGACGTTCCCGCTGATCACGTTGGTGGTGGCGTTGTTGTTCAGCCAGCTCCGGATCGTGGAGTACGAGGCGTCGCCGTAGGTGGCCTTGTAGAGCGCGCCCACGCCCGCCACGTGCGGGGTGGCCATCGACGTCCCGCTGATCGTGTTGATGGCGGTGTCGCTGGTGTACCACGCCGAGGTGATGCTGGAGCCCGGCGCGTACAGGTCCACGCAGCTCCCCCAGTTGGAGAACGACGACTTCGCGTCCGTGCTGGTGGACGAGGCCACCGTGGTGGCGTAGGCCGCGCTCGCCGGCGAGTAGTTGCAGGCGTCCTTGTTGTCGTTCCCCGCGGCGACGGCGGGGAAGACGCCGGCCGCGGCCATGTTGTTCAGCGACGTGTTCACCGAGCTGGAGTAGCCGCCGCCGAGCGAGAGGTTGGCGATCGCCGGCTTCAGGTGGTTCTTGGTCACCCAGTCCATCCCGGCGATGATGATGGAGTTGGAGCTCCCGCCGGTGCAGCTGAACACCTTCACGCCGCGGATGCGCGCCGCCTTGGCGACGCCGTAGGTCTTGCCGCCCACGGTGCCGGCCACGTGCGAGCCGTGCCCGTTGCAGTCGGTGTTCTGCCCGTCGCCGGTCCCGTTGTAGACGTTGCTGGCGCGGGTCGTCCCGTCCGAGTTGCGGAACTCCGAGTGCGTGGCGCGGACGCCGGTGTCGATGATGTACGCGTACACGGTCGACGCCGTGGCGGTGTAGTTGTAGGTGCCGGAGAGCGGCAGCGAGCGCTGGTCGATCCGGTCGATCCCCCACGTGGCGCTGCTCTGCGTGGCCGAGAGCTCCACCGCCTGGTCCTGCTCGATGTACTCCACGTTCGGGTTGTTGCGCAGCGCGCCCACCTGCCCGGCGTTCAGGGTCGCCGCGAAGCCGTTGAGCACAGCGGTGTAGACGTGCTGCGGCTCCACCCCGGCGATGGCCGCGACCGAGCGCGGGTTGGCGCCCTCGCGGAGGACGACGATGTACTGGTCGGGGATCACCCGGCTGCCGGCCGCGGCGAACACGGGAGCCTCGGGGGCGGACGGGGCGGCGATGGGGCTCTGGCCCTCGTCGGCGCAGGCGGCGAGCGCAAGGACGGAACCGGCCAGCAGCGCGGTACGTGCGTGACGCATGGGGATACCTATGGAGGTGTGTGTGACGGCGGGCTTTTCTGGCGAGGGGCGGGATTGCCCCTGCGCCGGGGACTGCTACGATCCTTCACTGCGGGGTGGGTTCCGAGCCGGTTACGGAAAGAAGTATCGCTCCTTTCGGATGTGGGTCCCTGTCCCACCCCGCACGGTGCCGTGCGGGGTGGGGTTCTCGCCGGGCGCCGGGTGGCGCGCTACGGCTTCTGCAGCCAGAACTCGTAGGAGCCGCTTCCGCTGTAGGAGTAGACCTCCCACATGTAGTAGCCGGACGTCCCGGAGTAGGAGATCTGCTCGGTGGAGGTGGAGCTGAGGGAGCGGGCGACCACCGCCCACCGGGAGCCGTTCCACTTGTAGAGGTACAGGTCGAAGTCGGCGTTCGACGGGCCCTTCAGCCATCCCTTGTGGGCGCCGGAGACGGCGCTGTAGTAGTAGGTCCCGTTCGGCTGGTACTCGTACGCGCCCGTCCCGCTCAGCGACCCGGTGTACTTGGTGCAGCTGGTGCACGGGTCGGTGGTCCCGCCCCCGCCCCCGCCACCGCTCGTCAGGAGCGAGTACAGGAGGAGGTTCGGCGAGTTGGTCCCCGCGCTGGTCACCTTTCCGGAGGTCGCGGAGCCGGTGATGGCGCTCGTGACCGTGGCGGGCGAGGCGCCCGGGTTCCCCTGAAGGTAGAGGGCGGCGACGCCGGCCACGTGCGGGCTCGCCATGGAGGTCCCGCTGATCGTGTTGGTGTTCGTGTCGCCGGTGTGCCAGGCGGCGGTGATGCTGGAGCCCGGCGCGAACAGGTCCAGGCAGCTCCCCCAGTTGGAGTACGAGGCGCGGGCGTCGTTGTTCGCGGTGGCGCCCACCGTAACGGCGTTCGCGGCGCGCGCCGGGGAGTAGTTGCAGGCGTCCTTGTTGTCGTTCCCGGCCGCCACTACCACGGTGACGCCGGCGTTGTGCATCCGGTTGACCGCGTCGTCCGTGGCGGTGGAGGCGCCGCCGCCGAGCGACATGTTCGCCACCGCAGGCTTCACGTGGTTCGCCGTCACCCAGTCCATCCCGGCGATCACGCCGGAGTTGGTCCCGGAGCCGTTGCAGTCCAGCACCCGGACCGCGTACAGCTTCACCTGCTTGGCGACGCCGTAAGCGGTGCCGCCCACGGTGCCGGCGACGTGCGTGCCGTGCCCGTTGCAGTCGTTCGCGTTTCCGCCCGAGGTCACGGCGTCGTAGCCGGTCACGGCGCGTCCGCCGAACTCCTGGTGCGAGAGCCGGATCCCGGTGTCGATGATGTACGCGTTCACCCCGGAGCCGGTCGGCGTGTACTCGTACGTGCCGGAGAGCGGGAGGTCACGCTGGTCGATGCGGTCGATCCCCCAGGTCGCGTTCGTCTGCGTCGTGCTGATGGAGACCGTCTGGTCCTGCTCGACGTAGTCGACGTTGGGGTTGTTCTGCAGGGCGGTGAGCTGTCCCTGGTTCAGCGTCCCGGCGAAGCCGTTCAGCGCCGCCGTGTAGACGAAGCGCGGGCTGACCCCCGCGGCGGCAGCGATGGAGCGCGGGTCGGCCCCCTTCTTGAGGACCACGATGTACTCGCCGGCGATTGGCTGCCCACCCTTCCCCCCCGAGAGGAGCGGGGCCTCGGGCGCTGCCGCCCCGGAGGGCGCGACGGGTGCGGTGCCGTCCACGCAGGCGGCGAACGCCAGCGCGGTGGCGGAAAGGAGAGCGGTTCGCAACAATCGCATGTTCCAGCTCCGTTCTGGGGGTCCTCGACTCACCGCCCGGGGCGCATCCCCGGGGGCGTCCCACCCGTCTTCGTCCACACGGCCGGTCGGCCACCCCTACCCAGACCCGGTGCCGGGCATCCGACGTCGTTCACGAAGGGTCATTAAGGCATAAAAGGCGCCATGTCGCACAAAAACGGGAAGGTACGCGTTCACAACGGCTTACGAGAACAGGAGCCATCCGCCTCCTGCCCCACTGTGGTGCACGCCCGCACCTCCCGCACAAAAATGGGACGCCGCAGCCACGGCGAGGCCGCCGTGCGCGGTGCTGGTGGAACTGAAAGAGCCGGCGCCGGGGAGACCCCGACGCCGGCTCGGACGTACCCCCTGGCGGTACGGCTCAGTAGGCCGTGAACAGCAGGTGGTTGTTGGCGGTCTTGGAGCTGGTCACGATGCCCTTGGTGGTGGCGTCGTAGAGCGCGTCACGCACCTGCAGCGGGGTCGCCGCCGGGTTGCTCTGCAGGTACAGGGCGCCGACGCCTGCCACGTGCGGGGCGGCCATGGAGGTCCCGCTGATCGTGTTCGTGGCGACGTCGCTGGTGTGCCAGGCCGCGGTGATGCCGGAGCCCGGGGCGAAGAAGTCCACGCAGTTGCCGTAGTTGGACCAGGAGGTCTTGGCGTCGCTCTGGGTGGTGGCGCCGATGGTGATGGCGTCCGCCACGCGGGACGGCGACGACTTGCACGCGTCCTGCGCGATCCCGACGAGGTTGCCGTTCCCCGCGGCGATGGAGTACTGCACGCCGGCGTTGATCGAGCTCTGGACCGCCGCGTCCAGCGAGGACGAGGCGCCGCCGCCGAGCGACATGTTGGCGATCGCCGGCTTCACGTGGTTCGCCGTGACCCAGTCCACGCCCGCGATCACGCCGGCAGTGGTGCCGCTCCCGCCGCAGTCGAGCACCCGCACTGCGAACAGGTTCACCGCCTTGGCGACGCCGTAGGTGGTGCCTCCCACCGTGCCGGCCACGTGCGTGCCGTGCCCGTTGCAGTCGTTCGCGTCCCCGCCCGCCGTCACCGCGTCGAAGCCGGTGCTCACCCGGCCGACGAACTCGGAATGGCTGAGGCGGATGCCGGTGTCGACGATGTAGGCGTTGACCCCCAGCCCGGTGTTCGCGTAGCTGTAGGTGGTGCTGAGCGGCAGGGCACGCTGGTCGATGCGGTCCAGCCCCCAGGTCGCGCCGGTCTGCGTGGTGGCGACCGCCTTCATCACCTGGTCCTGCTCGATGTAGGCGACGTTCGGGTTGCGCTGCAGGGCGTTGAGCTGGCCCGCGTTGAGGCGGCCCGCGAAGCCGTTGAGCGCGGCCTCGTAGACGTAGCGCGGCTCCACCCCGGCAATGGCTGCCACGGAGCGGGGGTTCGCCCCCTCCTTCAGCACCACGATGTACTGGTCCTGGATCGCCCCGGAGGCGGCG
>DASYWD010000304.1 GCA_035936415.1 Longimicrobiaceae bacterium | reverse complement strand
CCGAGGAGGAGCGCCCGCCGCGCCCGCGGGACACGGTGCGGCTCCCTTCGCCCGAGCCCGAGGAACAGCCGGCCCGCCCGGACACCGCCCGGCGCCCGCAGCCGGTGATCATCCCGTGAACCGTGCCTGCCGCGGCTGCGGCGGGCACGGGGGTTGCGCTGGTGCGCGGCGGCCAGGAGCCGGAATCGTCCACCCGTGGAGAGGGGAGCGCCAGTGAGCACGCCCGATCATGAGCCGCCGTTCGAGGGAGGGTCGCAGCCCGTGCCGCACGTCAAGGACGAGGTGCCCACGGGCGGGCGGAGCGTGGGCCAGACGGTGGCGGTGGTGCTGGGCGTCCTCGCGGTGCTCGCCGCGCTGGTCTGGTTCCTGTCTCCCGTCCTGGCGGACTAGTCGGGCGGCGGGGGGCGCGTCGCCTCCACGGCCGCCCGGTACGCCTCCACCTGCCGCGCGGCCTCCGCCGCGTCCCACCCGAGCCCGGGCACCGCGGCCATCCGCGCCGCGACCTCCCCCGCCACCCGCATCCCGCCGTCGCGCGCCTCGTAGAAGAGGTGCAGCCTGCGCCGGAGCACGTCCTCCAGGGTGAGCGCCATCTCGTGCTCGACGGCGTGCGGGACCTCCGCCCACAGGTACGGCAGCTCCGGCAGGATGGGCGTGCCCAGCTCCGGCTCCGCCCGGATCGCGGCGAGCACCGCCTCCGCGTCCTCGCCGTAGGCGCGCGCCAGGTGCTCCGCGGTCGCCGCGCCGAGCCCCGCCGCCTCCGCGGCCCGGCGGAAGCCGGCCACGAACGTCTCCCATGGCTCGATGGGGGCACCGGGGAGGTGCAGCTCCGCCGTGATGGAGTCCACCGCCTCGACCTCCCCTTCCCGCCGGAGCAGCTCCACCGCGAAGTCGACGGTCTCCGCGGCCATCACGCGGTAGGTGGTCAGCTTCCCCCCGGCCACGGTCACCAGCCCGCCAGGGTCGCGCCAGATCTCGTGCTCGCGAGAGGTGGCGCTCTCCGGGACGCCCTCCCCGCCGCGCTCCGGCGCCAGCAGCGGGCGGACCCCGGTCCAGGTGCTCAGCACGTCGGCGGGGGTGAGGCGCGCCTCCGGGAAGAGGGCGTCCGCCGAGCGCAGCAGGTACTCCACGTCCGCTTCGGTCGCCTCCGCGTCGCCGGGCGAGCCGTCGAAGTCGGTGTCGGTGGTCCCGACGTAGGTGAAGGCGCCCCAGGGGAGCACGAACATGGTGCGGCCGTCCACCGGGGAGGGGAAGATCAGCGCCCCCTCGTTCCCCACCCGCTCCCGGTCCAGCACCACGTGCACCCCCTTGGTGGGGCGGAGCCGCGGCGCCGCGCCCGGGTCGGCCAGGCGGCGCAGCTCGTCGCTCCAGGGTCCGGTGGCGTTCACCACCACGTCCGCGCGCGCCTCCACCTCCTCGCCCGTGAGCGCGTCCCGCACCCGGGCGCCGCGGACCGTCCCCTCCCCGTCGCGCACGAAGCCGGTGACCGCGGCGTGCGGGACCACCGCCGCCCCCGCGTGGTGCGCGCCGCGCGCCACCGCCAGGGTGAGGCGCGCGTCGTCCACGGAGGCGTCGAAGTACTCCGCGCCCCCCACCAGCCCCTCGCGCAGCAGCTTCGGCTCCGCCGCGAGCACCGCGCGGTGGCGGAGCATGCGGTGGCGCCGCACCCCCCGGAACAGGGAGAGCAGGTCGTACAGCCACATCCCCGCCTGCAGCTTGCGGTAGGGGATGGGGCCGGACCGGTAGAGCGGGAAGAGGAAGGGGAGGGGGCGGACCAGGTGGGAGGCCAGCTCCAGCAGGCGGCGGCGCTCGGCGAGCGCCTCGAAGACCAGGCGGAAGTCGCCCGTCTCCAGGTAGCGGAGGCCGCCGTGGATGAGGCGGGACGAGCGGGAGCTGGTGCCCTCCGCGACGTCGCCGGCCTCCACCAGCGCCACCTCCAGGCCGCGCGTCGCCGCGTCCAGGGCGACGCCCGCGCCGGTGATCCCCCCGCCCACCACCAGCAGGTCGAACCGCCGGCCGCGCAGCGCCCGCAGGTGCCCCGCGCGCGCGGAGGGAGAGAACGGGGCGTCGTGGCTCATGCGCGGGGCCGCACGCAAGCGGCGGTCCCGCCGCGGGTCAGGGCACGTCGGAGAGGCCGAGCGCGCTGATGAGCGAGTTGAAGGAGACCTCGCTGTGGGTGAGCACGAACACCCCCTCGAAGGTGGTGTCGTGGAGGGCGAAGTCGGTCTCGATCACGAGCCCGTTCGCCAGGTCCCCGAGCACCTCCGCGTGCGGTCCCTCCCGGAAGTCCGGCGTGCCGATCAGCACGCTCTCCCCCAGGAAGCTCCCCAGCACTCCCACGTACGAGGCGCAGACGATGTTCCCCAGCTCCTGCAGCGTGGAGCGCTCCAGCATGCCGATCTCCGCGTTCGGGTCCGTTTCCCGGCGGAGCAGCAGGCCCACCATCCGCATCGCCGTCTTCCGCCCGATGATGAGGGTGGCGCGCTCGCCGGTGTCCGACGACTTCGCCACGACGGGGACGGAGATCAGCACCAGCCGCTCGTCCTGCGGGAGGGCGGGCTCCGCGTCGGCGGGCCGGTCCGTCCAGAGGATCCGTGGCACCGAGATCATCACCGTGACGTTGGTCATGGTGGAAAGGGCCGTCGCCGCGTGGCCCGCGCCGATGTTGACCACCTCGCGGATCGCGTCGATCTGCCTGGGATTTACGCCGCTCTGCTTCATTCGCTGCTTCCTGCGGGAGAATTGGGGGAGAAGGGGGAGGGGGTCCTACAGGCGCGGCGGAGTCACCCCCACCTGCCCCTGATACTTGCCTTTTCTGTCGCCGTAGCTCACCTCGCACACGTCCTCGGGTGTGGCCTCGAAGAAGATCACCTGGGCGATCCCCTCGTTGGCGTACACCTTGGCCGGGAGCGGCGTGGTGTTTGAGATCTCCAGCGTCACGAAGCCCTCCCACTCCGGCTCGAAGGGGGTGACGTTGGTGATGATCCCGCACCGTGCGTAGGTGCTCTTCCCGACGCAGAGCGTGAGCACGTCTCGGGGGATGCGGAAGTACTCCACCGAGCGGGCCAGCGCGAACGAGTTCGGCGGGACGATGCAGACGTCGCCCTCGAAGTGCACGAAGGAGCGGTCGTCGAACGCCTTGGGGTCCACGATCGCGTTGTTGACGTTCGTGAAGATCTTGAACTCGTGGGCCACCCGCATGTCGTAGCCGTACGACGAGACCCCGTACGAGATGGTGCCGCGCCGGACCTGCGCGTCCTCGAACGGCTCGATCATCCCCTGCTCCCGCGCCATCCGCCGGATCCAGTGGTCGGGCTTGATGCTCATGTGGAACGATTAGTGAAGCGAGACCGGAGTCGCCCGGCGCGCCCGAACGGAACCCGAACGAACGGGGCGGGTGGGACCGGGGTATGGAGGGTTGAACCGAGCCGCCAACTTACCGCAGCGAAGCGAGTCCAGCAAGGGCCGCGGGAGGCGGGAGTTCGCCTTGACACTCGCGTGGCGGGCGCCGTATCTTGACCGCCTCACAAGTGAACGTTTTCACAAGCCCGGTACGCGGACGGCGCCATGCTTCGCACGTATACGCCCATCCTGATCATGCTAGCCCTTTCGGTCGCCCAGGCGGTCGGGATGGTGGTGCTCTCGAAGGTGCTGAGCCCGGGCGGGTACACCAGGATCAAGGCCTCCCCCTACGAGTCGGGGATGGACCCGCTCGGGAGCACCCGGGAGCGGTTCTCGGTGAAGTTCTACGTGGTGGCGATCCTGTTCATCGTCTTCGACGTGGAGACCGTTTTCCTGCTCCCCTGGGCGGTGAAGATGCGCGACCTCGGCTGGGAGGGCTTCGTCCCCGCCGCGATCTTCATCTTCATCCTCACGGTGGGGCTGATCTACGAGTGGAAGAAGGGAGCCCTCGAATGGGACTGAACGACGACGAAAACGGCGGCCTCCCCGTCCAGAGCGGATCCGACGCCCCCGAGGGCGGGATCTTCTCCGGGGCGCCGAGCTTTCTCACCACCCGCGTGGACGCGGTGGTCAACTGGGCCCGCCAGAACTCCCTCTGGCCCATGCCCTTCGGGACGGCCTGCTGCGCCATCGAGATGATGGCCACCGCGGCCACCCGCTACGACCTGGCCCGCTTCGGGATGGAGCGCATGAGCTTCTCCCCGCGGCAGGCGGACCTGCTGATCTGCGCCGGGCGCGTCTCCTACAAGATGGCGCCGGTGCTGCGCCGTATCTGGGAGCAGATGCCGGAGCCCAAGTGGAGCATCTCCATGGGCGCCTGCGCCTCCACGGGCGGCGTGTTCGACGTGTACAGCATGGTGCAGGGGATCGACACCATCATCCCGGTGGACGTCTACGTCCCCGGCTGTCCGCCGCGGCCCGAGGGGCTGATGTACGGGATCCTCCTGGTCCAGGAGAAGATCCGCAACTCCTCGCCCAGCTCGCACCGCGAGTGGAACACGGTGGACGTGCTCCCGGAGGCGCGCACCGTGCTCCCGGACGAGGTGGTGGAGAACATCACTGCGCCCTTCGGCAACTCCACGCGGCAGAACCGCCCGAGCGGCCTGGTCTCGACCGGGGCGGTGGTCCGTCCCTCGGACCGCCGTCCGTAACGTCGGAAGAGCCATGGCGAACGACGCATTCAAGAAGGGGCTGGAGGGGCTGGACGCCGGCGCCGCGGGGGCTCCCCCCGAGGAGCCCGGCGTCCCGCCGCAGGCGGGCGACCTTCCCCCGCACCCCAGCGTGGACGCGCTGCGCGAGCAGTTCGGCGACGCGGTGCTGCGGCACGAGCTGGTGGCGGGGGACGAGCACATCGTCTACGTCCCGCCGCAGCGCGCCCGGGAGATCCTGGCCTGGCTCAAGGACGCCCCCGGGCACCAGTACGACTTCCTGCAGGACCTCACCGCGATCGACTGGGGGAACGGCCGCTTCATCCAGGTCGTCTACCAGCTCTGGTCCACCCGGAACAAGCTGAACCTGCGGGTCAAGGCCGAGGTCCCGCTGGAGCAGCTCGAGATCGAGAGCGTCTACCACCTCTGGCGCGCCGCCGACTGGATGGAGCGCGAGGTGTTCGACATGTTCGGCGTGGTCTTCCACGGGCACCCGGACCTGCGGCGCATCCTGATGCCGTACAACTACGCCGAGGGCCACCCGCTGCGGAAGGACTTCCCGCTGCGCGGGCGCTTCTCGCGCTCCGAGCAGACCCGGAGGGCGCTGGCCCTGAAGACCGAGGACCACTACTCGCCGCGGGAGCTGGAGATCGCGCACGCCCTCAACCAGCCGGTACCGGATCCGTTCTCCAACACGGAAGGCGCCGAGCAGCAGGGCCAGTTCGGCGGCATGGGAGGAGGAGGCTGATGGCGCTTCGCAAGGTCGTGTACAACGTCACCCGCAACCCCGAGCTGAGCGCCGGGGGGAGCCTGGTGCACGCGCCGATCATGCCCGTGGAGGGCGAGGCGGTGCAGGTGCACGAGGACATCGCGGGCGACCACATGCTCATCAACATCGGGCCGCAGCACCCCGCCACGCACGGGGTGCTCCGCCTGGTGCTGGAGCTGGACGGGGAGACGGTGGTGCGCTGCGTCCCGCACATCGGGTACCTGCACTCGTCGTTCGAGAAGCTGGGGGAGTACCGCGACTGGAACCAGGTGATCCCCCTCACCGACCGCATGGACTACCTGGCGCCGCTGATCTACAACTGCGCCTACGCCATGGCGGTCGAGAAGCTCATGGGGATCGAGGTCACCGAGCGCTGCAAGGTGGTACGCGTCATCTGCATGGAGCTGGACCGGATCTTCTCGCACCTGCTCTGGCTGGGGACCACGGCCATCGACCTGGGGGCGTTCACCGTATTCCTGTACACCTTCCAGGAGCGGGAGCGGATCTACGACCTCCACGAGTCCTTCACCGGCGCGCGGATCACCACCTCCTCCACCCGCATCGGCGGGATGATGGCGGACCTCCCCTCCGGGTGGATCGAGAAGCTGCAGGAGTTCGTGAACACCTTCCCGCGCACGCTGGAGGAGGTGGAGACGCTCCTGACCCACAACTCCATCTGGATCGGGCGGACGCAGGGGGTGGGCACCATCTCCGCCGAGGACGCGATCAACTTCGGGCTTTCGGGGCCGAACCTGCGCGCCTCGGGCGTGGACTACGACATCCGCAAGGACCGCCCGTACTACGACTACGAGACGTACGACTTCGACGTCCCCGTCGGCGAGCACGGGGACATCTACGACCGCTACCTGTGCCGGATGGAGGAGATGCGGCAGAGCCTGCGCCTCCTCCAGCAGGCCATCGACCGCCTCCCCGGCGGCCCCATCAACGTGGACGACCCGCGCGTCATCCTCCCGCCCAAGACGGCGGCGATGAACGACATGGAGTCCATGATCCACCACTTCAAGGTGGTGATGGAGGGCGTCCGCGCCCCGGTGGGCGAGTCGTGGTTCTCGGTGGAGTCCTCCAAGGGCGAGCTGGGGATGTACGTGGTCTCCGACGGCGGGGCCAAGCCGGTGCGCTGGCGCGTCCGCGGCCCGTCCTTCATCAACATCGCGGCGCTCCCGCACATGATCGAGGGGGCGCTGCTCTCCGACGTGATCGCGGTCAACGCCTCGCTCGACATCGTGCTGGGAGAGATCGATCGATGAGCGCTGCCCACGGCGGCACCGACTCGCCCCCCTCGTCCTGGCCGAAGGCCGAGCAGAACCCGGGCTTCGCGGGCGACACCGGCGAGTTCCCCGGGCTCAGCGAGGCCGAGGTCCGCGGCAACGCCTACGTGGGCGTGCGCCCGCGCGACGGCGGCCACCCCGGCGTGGCCGGGACGCTCCCGTACCAGGTGGCGGACCACGACCCTCACGCGCCGCTCTTCGCGGGCCCGTACGAGGAGCGCGTCGCGAAGATCCTGGAGCGCTACCCGGATCCCCAGGCGGCGCTCCTCCCCGTGCTGCACATGGCGCACGAGATCCGCGGCTTCCTCTCGCCCGAGACGATGGACGAGGTGGCGGCGCGGCTGGGGCTCACCCCCGCCTACGTCCGCGGGGTGGCCACCTTCTACACCATGTACAACCTGGGCCCGGTCGGGAAGTACCTGATCCAGGTGTGCACCAACATCTCCTGCAACCTGTGCGGCGGCGACGCCGTGCTGGAGGCGTTCCTGGAGGCCACCGGCACCGACATGGGCGAAACCACGCCCGACGGGCTCTACACGGTGATGGAGGTGGAGTGCCTGGGAGCCTGCGGCTTTCCGACCGCCGTGCAGATCAACGACCGCTACTTCGAGAACGTGAGGCCAGAGGACGTCCCGGCCATTCTCGAAAGACTGAAGTAGAGGCGCCATGGCATATCCGTACAGGCACCCGAGCGAGGTGCTGGTCCTCTCGAAGTACTTCGGCGACCCCGAGGCCCGCACCCTGAAGGGGTGGGAGGCGCGGGGCGGCTACCAGGCGCTCCGCAAGGCGCTGGGGATGGACCCCGCCGAGATCGTCAGTGAGATCAAGGCTTCCGGGCTGCGCGGCCGCGGCGGCGCGGGCTTCCCCACGGGGATGAAGTGGGGCTTCATGCCGCCCAAGGGCGACAAGCCGCACTTCCTGGTCTGCAACGCCGACGAGTCCGAGCCCGGCACCTTCAAGGACCGGGAGCTGATCCGCTGGACCCCGCACGCGCTGATCGAGGGGTGCCTGATCGGCGCCCACGCGATCCGCGCGGAGCACGCCTTCATCTACATCCGCGGCGAGTTCTTCGAGCCGGCGCAGATCCTGGCCCGCGCCATCGAGGAGGCGTACGAGGCCGGGTACGCCGGCCGGAACGCGATGGGGAGCGGGCTGGACATCGACATCACCCTGCACCTGGGCGCCGGCGCGTACATCTGCGGCGAGGAGACGGGACTGCTCAACTCGCTGGAGGGGCGCCGCGGCGAGCCGCGGATCAAGCCGCCCTTCCCGGCGATCGCGGGCGCCTTCCGCCTTCCCACGGCGGTCAACAACGTCGAGAGCCTGATCGCCGCCGCGCACATCGTGCAGAACGGCGCCGAGTGGTACAAGCAGTGGGGGACGGAGAAGAGCACCGGCACAAAGCTGTTCTGCGTCTCCGGGCACGTGAAGCGCCCCGGCAACTACGAGGTGCCGCTGGGCTTCAACTTCAAGGAGTTCATCTACGACGTCTGCGGCGGCACCCCCAGCGGGCGCCCCATCAAGGCGGTGATCCCCGGCGGCTCCTCGGTGCCGATGCTCACCGCGGACGAGCTGGACATCGGGATGGACTACGAGGCCATGGCCGCCGCGGGGACCATGCTGGGGTGCGGCTCGGTGATTGTCATGGACGAGACCACCGACATCGTGAAGCAGGTGCGCCGCATGGTGGACTTCTACGCCCACGAGTCGTGCGGCCAGTGCACCCCGTGCCGCGAGGGCACGGCCTGGGCCGGGAAGATCCTGCGCCGCATCGAGACCGGCCGCGGCACCGAGGACGACCTGCAGACGCTGCTGGAGATCTCGGACAACATGTCCGGGAAGACCATCTGCGTGCTCTCGGACGCCTGCGCCGCGCCGATCACCTCCTCGATCCAGAAGTTCCGGGGAGACTATCTCGCTCGAATGGCGCGGCCCGAGCCGGCGCTGGCGGGCGCGAGGTAAGGAAGAACCCAACTACGGAGGCCGAGTTGGCCGACCAGAACCAGACTACGGACACCGTCACCTGCACCATCGACGGCATCGAGATCACCGTCCCCAAGGGGACGCGGATCATCGACGCCGCCGCGCGCGTGGGCGTGAGCGTTCCCCACTACTGCTACCACCCGGGCCTCTCCGCCCCCGCCCAGTGCCGCATGTGCCTGGTGGAGGTGGAGAAGGCCCCCAAGCTGGTGCCGTCGTGCACCGCGACGGTGGCGGAAGGGAACGTGATCCACACCCAGAGCGAGAAGTCGCTCCAGGCTCGAAACGGGGTGCTGGAGTTCTACCTCGTCAACCACCCGCTCGACTGCCCGGTCTGCGACCAGGCGGGCGAGTGCAAGCTCCAGGACTACACCGCCGCCGAGGGGCGCGCCATGGGCCGCTCCAGGGAGGCCAAGCGCGTCCTGGGGCGCGACGACTTCGGCGGGGACGTGCTCTTCTACGCGGACCGCTGCGTCATGTGCACGCGCTGCGTGCGCTTCATGCGCGAGGTCGCGCAGGACGAGCGGCTCACAGTGGTGCAGCGCGGCCACCGCAACGTCATCGACACCTTCTTCGACGAGGGCCTGGAGGGGAACGTCTGGGCCGACAACGTCGTCGACATCTGCCCGGTGGGGGCGCTGGTCTCCAAGGACTTCCTCCACAAGGCGCGCGCCTGGGACCTGGACCGGGTCCCCTCCATCTGCCCCAACTGCACGCAGGGGTGCAACATCAGCCTGGAGGTCCGCGACAACCAGGCCATGCGCCTCAAGCCGCGCGACAACGAGGCGGTCAACTCGCACTGGATGTGCGACTTCGGGCGCCTCAACTACTCCTGGATCAACCGCGGCGGCCGCATCGAGGCCCCGCTGGTGCGCGAGGGCGACCGCTTCCTACCCGTCTCCTGGTCCGAGGCGCTGACCCGGCTGGTGGACGTGCTGGGCGCCGCATCCGGCGAAGCGCGGGCGGTGCTCTCGCCCTTCGTGGCGAACGAGGACATGGGCGCGCTGCGCCGGGTGATGGAGACCCGCGGCTTCGGCGGCGGCGTCTTCCGCGCGGAGCGGCGCGACGAGGTGGTCCTCCCCGGCTTCCCGACGCTGGCGCTTCGCGAGGACCGCGCGGCCAACGTGGCGGGGGCGGAGCTGTTCGGCTTCACCCGCGCGGGCGGCGCGGACGCGAAGGGGGGGCTGGAGGAGGCCGCGGCGCACGCGGGCGTCCTTTTCGTCCTGGGCGACGAGCTGGCGGACGCCCCGGCGGACTTCGGGAGCGCGGCCAGCCTCTTCGTGTACGTGGGGCACTTCCTCTCCCCGGCGGCGCGCAACGCGCACGTCGTCCTCCCGGCGACCACCTTCGCCGAGATGGAGGGGAGCTTCACGAACGTGCAGCGGCGCGTGCAGCGCTTCTGGCCGGCGATCCAGGCGCCCGGCATGGCGCGCCCGGCGTGGCAGATCCTGGGCGTGCTGCACGCCGGCCTCACCGGCGGCGAGGTCCCCGGGACCCCCGCCGAGGCGTTCGCGACCCTGGGCGGGCTGCGGGCGGAGTTCGCGGGGCTGGACTGGTCCGACCTGGGGACCCAGGGGCAGCCGCTCCCGGAGCCCCGCGCGCTGGCCGAAGCGGGCGACTGAGGCAGGGAGTATCTCTCCCCGCCGACACGAAAGGACGCAACTGCGAAGATGATCGACCAACTGCCGGTCCACGAGTTCGGCCCGCTGAGCGACACCGCGTACTTCGTCTCCGCGACGATCAAGGTGCTCGTGGTGTTCGTGGTGCTGCTGGTCACCGTGGCCATGCTCACGCTGCTGGAGCGGAAGGTCAGCGCCTGGATGCAGGACCGCCTGGGCCCCAACCGGGTCGGCCCCGGCGGGCTCCTGCAGCCCGCCGCGGACGGGGTCAAGAACATCCTCAAGGAGGAGACCAACCCGGCGGAGGCCAACCGGGTGTTCTTCACCCTGGCGCCGATGCTCTCCATCATCCCGGCGATGGTCACCTTCGCGGTGATCCCCTTCGCGGCGCCGCTCCCCACCCCGTGGGGCGTGGTGCCGATGGTGGTGGCGGACGTGCCGGTGGGGGTGCTCTTCCTGCTCGCCTTCTCCTCGCTGGGCGTGTACGGGATCGTGCTCGCCGGGTGGGCCAGCTCCAACAAGTACGCCCTGCTGGGCGGGCTGCGCGCCGGCGCGCAGATGATCTCCTACGAGATCGCGCTGGGGCTCTCGTTGCTCAGCGTGTTCTTCCTGGTGGGGAACGTCGGCCTCCCGGAGGTCGTCTGGGAGCAGCAGCGGATGAACCTCTGGTTCGCCCTCCCGCTGGCGGTGTCGTTCTTCTTCTTCTGGATCTCCGCCTTTGCGGAGACCAACCGCCTCCCCTTCGACCTCCCCGAGGCCGAGTCGGAGCTGGTGACCGGATACCACACCGAGTACTCGGCCATGAAGTTCTCCATGTTCTTCATCGCCGAGTACTCGCACGTGCTCACCGTGTCCGCGCTGATGGCGACGCTCTTCCTGGGCGGGTGGGACATCCCGGGGGGCTTCGACGACATGGTGGTGGGGCCGGCCGGCACGGTGATCGGCGCGGAGCCGGCGGTCTGGAAGACGATCGTGACGCTGCTGGCGTTCGGGTTGAAGACCTTCTTCTTCATCATGGTCTTCATGCTGGTGCGCTGGACGGTTCCGCGCTTCCGCTACGACCAGGTGATGGACCTGGGGTGGAAGATCATGCTCCCCACCGCCCTCGCCGCGGTGGTGGTGACCGCCGGGACGATCCTGGCGCTCGACGGGGCCGGCGTCGAGTACGGCCTGCTCTACGGGCTGGTGCTGACGGCGGTGAACGTGGTGATGCTCTTCGGGATCCTGTGGCTCATGGACCGGGGGCACGCCGTGGCCGGCAGCGGGCCGCGCGAGCGGCACCGCCTGCCGCGCGAGGCGGCCCGCCGCCGCGCCGTCCCGGTTCCGCAACAGACCGCATAGGGATTGAGATAGATGGCAGCCAACGTCCGCGTGATGAAGCGCCCGGCAGCGAAGAAGTCTTCGTACATCCGGGCCACGCTGAAGGGGATGGCGCTCACCTTCCGGCACATGGCCAAGGCGGCCGGCGACCGGAGCGAGGCGACCATCCAGTACCCCGAGCAGAAGAAGGACATCTCGCCGCGGTGGCGCGGGACGCACGTGATGGAGACGCACGAGGACGGACGCCCCAAGTGCGTGGCGTGCGGCCTGTGCCCCACCGTCTGCCCGTCCAACTGCATCCGGCTGGTGCCGGGCGAGGACGACCAGGGGAACCGCTACCCGATCGTCTACGAGATCGACGAGTTCCGCTGCATCTTCTGCGGGATGTGCCAGGAGGTATGCCCGGTGGAGGCGATCCACGTGGGCCAGCACTACGAGAACGGGGAGTACACGCGCGAGCGGTTCGTGTACGACCTGGACCGGCTGATGAAGCAGCCGCACCCGTCCACGCTGCTCTGGGATCCGTCGGACCCGGCGGGGGAGTAGGCGTTTTCGGCCGGGGATTCGCCCAAACCATTCCGTTGAGGATGATCCAAGCACTGTTCTGGTTCTTCGCCGTCCTGGCGGCGAGCTCCGCGCTGCTGACGGTGACGCGGAAGAGCCCGGTGGCCAGCGCGCTCTGGCTGATCGGCACCTTCTTCTCGCTCGCGGCCATCTACACCCTGCTGGGGGCCTTCTTCATCGGGATCATCCAGATCCTGGTGTACGCGGGCGCCATCATGGTGCTCTTCCTCTTCGTGATCATGCTCCTCAACCTGGGGAACACGTACGAGGCGGACGTCCGCGGGCACGCCTGGAAGGCGCTGGCCGGCGGCAGCGCGCTGGTGATGCTCGCGCTCCTCGCCCGCATGTTCGCGTCCGACCACACGGCGCCGCTCGGCGCCACCGACGGGCCCGCCGAGTTCGCTGCGGAGGTGGCGGAGCACGGGATCGTGGGCATAATCGCGATCCCGATGTACGGCGAGTACATGGTGCTCCTGCAGGCCACCGCGATCCTCCTCCTGATCGCCGTGGTCGGCGCGGTCGTCCTCGCCAAGCGCAGCGTGTAAGGAGATCCCGTGACCGAGATTCCGCTGAGCTGGACCCTCGCGCTGAGCGCCATCCTGTTCTCCGTGGGGACCTTCGGGGTGGTGATCCGCCGCAACGCGATCATCCTCTTCATGTGCGTGGAGCTGATGCTCAACGCGGTGAACCTGGCCTTCGTGGGGCTCGCCCCGTACGCGGGGATCCAGGGGCACGTCTTCGTGTTCTTCGTGATCGCCGTGGCGGCCGCCGAGGCCGCGGTGGGGCTGGCGATCATCATCTCCGTCTTCCGGCACTCGGAGTCGGTGGACATCAAGAACTTCCGACTTCTCCGCTGGTAGAGGCCACGTGACGCTCCTATTCCAAGAGGCCGCCCACGCGGCCGCGGAGGCCGGGCACGCCGCCTTCCACCCGGTGGCGCCCTGGCTGATCCTCATCCTCCCGCTGCTCGGGTTCGTCATCAACGGGCTCGCGTCCGTGATGGCGGCGCGGCGCGCGCTCCCGAAGCTGCCGCCCGTGGGCGACCCGCACTGGGACTCGCACCACGCGCCCAGCGAGCAGGAGGGGATGGACCACGGGACGGACCCGCACCCGGTGGACGCCGCCGCGGCGGACCACGCGCACGACTCCCACGACGACGCGCACGACGCCCACGACCATCCGGCGGGGCCCAAGCCGTGGACGCACGTTCTCCCGTCGTTCGTGGCGCCGGGGGTGCTGATCGCCGCCTTCGCGGTGGCGGTCGCCAACTACCTGGCCATGCTCGGGACCGACGAGCACGGCCGCGTGGCGGTGGAGCGCTACTTCAGCTGGATGCCGGTGGGCGACCTGCAGATCGACGCGGCGCTCCACCTGGACCCGCTCTCCATGCTGATGACGCTGATCATCACGGGCGTGGGGTCGCTGATCCACGTCTTCTCCATCGGCTACATGAAGGAGGACCCCGGGTACCCGCGCTACATGGCGTACCTGAACCTCTTCGTCTTCTTCATGCTGGTGCTGGTGCTGGGCGCCTCCTACCCGCTGATGTTCGTGGGGTGGGAGGGGGTGGGGCTCTGCTCCTACCTGCTGATCGGCTTCTGGTTCACCGAGAAGGCGAACGCGGACGCGGGGAAGAAGGCGTTCATCGTGAACCGGATCGGGGACTTCGGGTTCCTGATCGCCATGTTCCTCCTCTTCGCCAACCTGGGGACGCTGAACTTCGTCGAGGTGGCGGAGCGCGCCCCGGTCGCGCTCGCCTACGGCGGCGCGGTGGTGACGGCGATCGCGCTCTTCTTCTTCCTGGGCGCGGCGGGGAAGAGCGCGCAGCTCCCGCTCTACGTCTGGCTCCCGGACGCCATGGCCGGCCCCACGCCGGTGTCGGCGCTGATCCACGCGGCCACCATGGTCACGGCGGGCGTGTACCTGGTCGTCCGCTCCTCCGTGATCTTCACGATGGCGCCGACGGCGTCGCTGGTGGTGGCGCTGGTGGGCGCGCTCACGGCCCTCTTCGCGGCAACCATCGGCCTGAAGCAGTGGGACATCAAGAAGGTGCTGGCGTACTCCACGGTGTCGCAGCTCGGCTTCATGTTCGCGGCGGTGGGGATGGGGGCGTACGTGGCCGGCGTGTTCCACCTGATGACCCACGCCTTCTTCAAGGCCTGCCTCTTCCTGGGCTCGGGCGCGGTGATCCACTCCATGCACCACGCCCTGCACGCCACGCACAACCCCGCCGACGCGCAGGACATGCGCAACATGGGCGGGCTGAAGAAGTACCTCCCCGTCACCTTCGCCACGATGGCGATCGCGACGCTCGCCATCGCGGGGGTGCCGCCCTTCTCCGGGTTCTTCTCCAAGGACGAGATCATCGGTGCCGCGTGGATCGGCGCGGAGGGCGCTCTCCCGCTCGCATCAGGGCTGGAACGGGTAGGGATCAACCCCACGCCCTGGTTCTGGATGATCGGGGTGGTGCTTTCCATCACCGCGCTCATCACGGCCTTCTACATGGGCCGCATGATGATCTACACCTTCTTCGGCGAGAACCGGACGGGCGAGACGGAGCGGAGGCACCTGCACGAGGGGAGCTGGACGCTCACCCTCCCGCTGATCGTGCTGGCCTTCCTCTCCTTCGCGGGCGGCTTCCTGAACGTGGAGGAGCACGTCCCCGTGGTGGAGTGGTTCGACTTCGGGCAGGGGGCGGCGCTGCACCACTGGCTGCACCCGGTGATCGCGGGCTCGGAGGACGTGGTCCGCGCCAACCTGGGCGAGATCGCGGAGCCGCACCACGCCGCGTGGCCCATCATCCTCGCCATCGTGATCGGGCTCGGGGGGCTGGCGCTCGCCTGGGTGATGCTGTCGGGGCGGAAGCTCCGCACCGCGGCCGAGGAGCCGGCGTACCGCAACGACCCGGAGCGGGTGCTCTACAACAAGTACTACGTCGACGAGCTGTACGACGCGATCGTGGTGCGCCCGGTGTACGCGCTGTCGCGGCTGCAGGCCGGCTTCGACCGCTACGTGGTGGACGGCCTGGTGGACTTCTTCGGGCGGCTGGCGCAGGGGCTGGGAATGCTGGCCGGGCGACTCCAGACGGGGCTGCTCAACACCTACGCCTTCGTGATCATCGTCGGGGTGCTGGTGGTCCTCGGCTCCTTCGTGGCACTCTGACGGCAACGGGACGGAAATGGAATCCTTCTACAACGGCTCCGGGATCCTGACCTTCCTGATCTTCTTCCCGCTCGTGGGCGCGGTCGCCGTGTACCTGGCGGGCGACCGCCGAGCGCGGGAGGTGGCGCTCGGGGTGGGAATGGTCGAGTTCCTGGTCTCGCTCCCGCTCTTCTGGACCTTCGACGCCACGGGGGGGTGCGTGCAGCCTACCTTCCGCGGCGGGGTGATGGAGCTGGTGCCGGCGGCGATGCGCAACTGCGCCGCGGTGCCGTGGATCCCCGAGTGGGGGATCTTCTACCGGCTGGGGATGGACGGGATCTCGCTCTTCATGGTCCTGCTCACCACACTGCTCCTGCCGCTGATGGTGCTGGGCTCATGGAGCTACATCCGCGAGCGGCAGCGCTGGTACTACGCCATGCTCCTGGCGCTCACCACCGGCGTGGTGGGGGTGTTCGTGGCGCTGGACATGTTCCTGTTCTACGTGTTCTGGGAGATCGTGCTGATCCCGATGTACTTCCTGATCGGGATCTGGGGCGGCAAGGAGCGCGTGTACGCGGCGGTGAAGTTCTTCCTGTACACGGCGTTCGGGTCGCTCCTGATGCTGGTGGCGATCCTGTACATGTTCTTCAAGGCGCAGGCGGTCTTCGGGACGCCCACCTTCTCGTACTTCGACTTCCAGCAGCTCGCCGGGCTCCTGACCCTGCGGGAGCAGGGGCTGCTCTTCCTGGCGTTCGCGCTGGCGTTCGCGATCAAGGTGCCGGTCTTCCCCTTCCACACCTGGCTCCCGCACGCGCACGTGCAGGCGCCCACCGCCGGCTCGGTGATCCTGGCCGGGGTGCTCCTGAAGATGGGGACGTACGGCTTCATCCGCTTCGCCCTCCCGCTCTTCCCGCTGGCCGCGGCGAGCGACACGGCCATCGGCATCGCCCTGGTCCTGGCGGTGGTGGGAATCATCTACGCGGCCATGGTCGCGGCGGTGCAGCCCAACGCGAAGAAGCTGGTGGCGTACACCTCAGTGGCGCACCTCGGCTTCGTGATCCTGGGGATCTACGCCTTCAACCTGCAGGGGATCCAGGGCGCACTCCTGGTGATGATCGGGCACGGGCTCTCCACCCCCATGCTCTTCTTCCTGCTGGGGATGCTGTACGAGCGCCGGCACTCGTACGAGATCGAGGACTTCGGCGGGCTGGCCGCCTCCATCCCGGTCTTCGCCGGGATGCTGGTGTTCGCCGCCATGGCCACGGTGGGGCTCCCTGGGACGAGCGGCTTCGTCTCGGAGTTCCTGGTCCTGCTGGGGGCTTTCCGGGCGCACCCGTACGCGGCGCTGATCGCCGCGACCGGGGTGATCTTCGCCGCGTTCTACATGCTGCCCATGGTGCAGCGCACCATCTTCAACGCGCTGAACCGCCCCGCCAACCGGACGGTTCCGGACCTGAACGCCCGGGAGATTCTGCTGCTGGCGCCGCTGGTGGCGCTGATCCTCTGGATCGGCGTCTACCCCGCGCCGTTCCTGGACCGGATGGCACCCGCCGCGGAGCGGCTGGCGAGCACGATGGAGTCCGCCCGCGCGGCCTACGCTTCCCTCCCCCCCTCCGCGGGGGAGGTGGCGGTGACGGCCCGCTGATCCCGTAGCCGGACCTGACCAACATGCTACTCGACCTTACGCGGCAGTCCGACTACTTCTGGGCGCTCCTCCCGGAGATCGTGCTCTCCCTCTGGGCGATGCTCGTGCTCCTGGTCGACGTTTTCCAGAAGGGGAACCGCTCGGAGCCCTCGCGGCCCATCATTCCCTGGCTGGCGCTCGCGGGCCTGGTGCTCGCCGCGGTGGCGAACGCCTACCTCCTGCGCTTCGGGGAGGCGGCCCCCGTGGGCCTCGTCTTCGTGGACTCGTTCCGCGTCTTCGCCAACTTCATCTTCCTCCTGGCCGGGGCGATGGCGCTCTTCGTGTCCATGGGGTACCTGGACCGGAAGGGGATCAACCGCGGCGAGTTCCACGTGCTGGTGCTCTTCGCGGTGGTCGGGATGATGCTGATGGCCGCCTCGCGCGACCTGATGATGATGTTCGTGTCGCTGGAGGTGATGTCGGTCGCCATCTACGTCCTGGTGGGCTTCGACCGGATGGACCCGCGCTCCACCGAGGGGGCGCTCAAGTACTTCCTCCTGGGGGCCTTCTCCAGCGCCTTCTTCCTGTACGGGATCGCGCTGACCTTCGGTGCGACCGGCACCACCAGCCTGTCGCTGATCGGGCCGCAGGTGGGCGCGGCGCTGGCCGGCGGCAACTTGATGCTCCTGGCCGGGGCGGCGCTGCTCATGGTGGGGCTGGGCTTCAAGGTGGCGGCGGTGCCCTTCCACGTGTGGACCCCGGACGCGTACGACGGCGCCCCCACGCCGGTGACGGCGCTGATGGCGACCGGGGTGAAGGCGGCGGCCTTCGCGGCGTTCATCCGCGTCTTCGGCGTGGCGTTCGCCGGGATGTACGAGGTGTGGGCGCAGATCGGCTTCTGGCTGGCGGCGCTCACCATGGTCGTTGCGAACCTGATCGCGCTGACGCAGGGGAGCCTGAAGCGGATGCTGGCCTACTCGTCCATCGCGCACGCGGGCTACCTCCTGGTGGCGCTGCTGTCGGCGGGGTCGGGCGGGGCGGCGGCCTTCCTCTTCTACCTGCTGGTGTACACGCTGATGACCGCCGGCGCCTTCGGGGTGCTGATCGCCAACGCGCGCGGCGACTCGGAGCGGCTCACGCTGGAGGACTACGCCGGGTTCGGGTGGCGCCATCCGCTCCTGGGCGCCGCCTTCGCGATCTTCCTCCTGTCGCTGGCCGGCTTCCCGCTCACCGGCGGGTTCATCGGCAAGCTGTACATCCTGCGCTCGGCGCTTGAAGCGGGGCTGCAGCCGCTGGCGGTCATCCTGGTGCTCGCGTCGCTGGTGTCGTACTTCTACTACCTGCGCGTGATCGTGGTGATGTACATGCAGCCCTCCCGCGAGACGGGGGAGGTGGTGCCGCTGGGCGTCCCCACGTCGGTGCGCTTCGCCATCGGCGCGGCGGCGGCGGCGGTCCTCCTCCTCTTCTTCATCCCGGACGGGTTCGGCGGCGACACGCGCGGGCCCATCAGCTGGGCGCGGGAGAGCGCGGCGTCGCTGGTGCCCGGCCCACCGGTGGGGCTCTTCGGGGCCAACCGGTAGCCGCTCCGGGGAGCGACGGCCGCGGGGGAGGGTCCGGTCCGGTGGGCCGGGCCCTCCTCGTTGCATGAGGCTTGCGTGCAGGTGGGTGGAATTCGGAAAGGCGATCGGAGAAAGGCGAGCCATGAAGCGTGACCGCGAAGGGGAGCCGCGCCGGGCGAAGGGGCGCGGCAGGGACGGGAAGCAGGAGAAGGAGCCGGAGCGGAAGCTCCTGGGCCGGGCGGGGAAGGCCGCCGCGGGGCTGACCGCGGCGGCGGCTGCCGCGTACGGGGTGTACCTGCTGGGGAGCTCGCGGACCCGGAGGCGCCCGGTGACGGAGCTCGCCAACGCGCTCGGCCTGCGGCTGGACTACGTGCCGTGGCAGGAGGGCTTCCACTACGCGTACTACTCGCGGCGGGGGCGCGGGCGTCCCGTCGTCTTCCTGCACTCGATCAACGCGGTGGCTTCGGCGCACGAGATGCGTCCGCTGGTGCAGCGCTTCGCCCGGGAGAGCGAGCGGCCCATCCTGGCCCTGGAGTGGCTGGGGTTCGGGCACAGCGACCGCCCGGAGGTGGAGTACCGGCCCGAGCTGCTGGAGGACCAGCTCGAGCACTGGCTCGACCGGGTGGTGCAGCCACGCGGCGGGGTCGACGTGGTGGCCTTCTCGCTGGGCGCCGCCTACGCGGCCGAGGTGGCGCGGCGGCGCCCGGACCTGGTGCACTCGCTGGCCGCCATCGAGCCGGTGGGGCTGGGGGAGGATCCCACCGAGCTGCCGCGGATCTGGTCGCGGCTCCTTTTCACCCTCCCGGGGGTGCAGCGCGCCTTCTACGACCGCCTGACCACCCCCGAGGCGCTCTACCGCTTCGCGCGCAACGAGCTGTTCAGCCCCGAGTTCGGGGTCCCGGAGGAGTACGTGGAGTACGGCGCCGAGACCGCCCGGGCTGAGGGTGCGTCGCGCCCCCTGGACGACTTCCTGAGCGGGCGCCTCTTCCCGGACTACGCGCGGGAGTCGTTCCGCCGGCTCCGCCAGCCGCTGCTGGTGCTGTACGGGACGGTGGAGGACCGCCGCATGGAGTCCTACACCGCGCTCCCGGAGCTGGAGGCGCGCCCCAACGTGGAGGTCGTCCCGCTCCCCACCGGCGCCCTTCCGCACTGGGAGCGCCCGGGCGACGTCTTCGAGCGGATCCACGAGTTCTTCGCGCGGGCGCAGGAGGAAGCGGTCCCCACCGTCTGACTGCGCCGGGTGGGGGCGCCGCTTCCCTGCGGACGCCCCCGTCCGTGCCGTATTCCCGTTCCCGGAGACAACGTGATGAAAGCCACTCCCGCCCGCCTCGCGCTTCTCCTCGTCCTTCCGTGCGTCCTGCTCGCGGCCGGGTGCGGCCGGGGCGGCGAGGGAGACGCCGCAGCGGACGCCGCCGCGGTCGACACCACCAACCCGGGTGCGCTCGACGGCCTTTCCGCCGAGCAGATCGAGGCCCGGGCCCAGCCGCTCACTCCCGAGGAAGCGGCTCGGCTCGGGATGATCGTGGACACCTCGATCCACCTGGAGAGCATGCAGAGCCCGGAGGACAGCGCCCTCGCGGACCGGGTGGAGCGGTCGCGGCGGGAGGCCGCGGCCGCCCCGGACACCACGGCCGCCCCGCCTCCGGAGTGAGCGGGCGCGGCGGGCCGCTCGGTGGCGCCGTTGCTGGACACGCAGGGGGCGGCGCGCTATTATCCCGCCGCCCAGGAGCCGCCAGGCGGCTCACGCACCACCCTGAGCGAAGGAGATGCGCGTGAAGAGCATCGTTTGCGTGAAGCGCGTCCCGGACACCGAGGCGCGCCTTCGCATTGCCGGTGACGGAGCGTCGATCGAGACCGGGGGCGTCAAGTTCGTCCTGAACCCGTACGACGAGTTCGCCGTGGAGGCCGCGCTCAAGCACAAGGAAGCGGCCGGGAGCGGCGAGGTGACGGTGATCACCGCCGGGGGCGCGGAGAGCGCCGAGACGCTGCGCACGGCCCTGGCGATGGGCGCCGACTCCGCCGTACTCCTCAAGACGGACCGCCCGGTGGAGGGCCTGGCCGCCGCGCGTGTCCTGGCCGAGGAGGTGAAGGGGCGCGAGTACGACCTGCTCCTCTTCGGGCTGCGCGCCGTGGACGACGACCTCCAGGCGGTGGGCCCCATGACCGCGGAGCTGCTGGGGATCCCGGTGGCGAGCGCGGTGACGGAGTTCTCGGTGGAGGGCGGCAAGGTCACCGCGCAGCGCGAGATCGAGGGCGGCGTGGAGGTGGTGGAGCTGAAGCTCCCCTGCGCCATCACCCTCACCAAGGGCGCCTACGAGCCCCGCTACGCCTCTCTGAAGGGGATCATGGCGGCCAAGAAGAAGCCGCTGGAGGAGAAGCCCGCCACGGCGTCCGAGGGCGCCCCGGCGCAGAAGCTCTCCTACCCGGCCGAGCGCCAGGCCGGCCGCATCGTGGGGCAAGGGGCGGACGCGGTGCCGGAGCTGGTGCGGCTCCTCCGCGAGGAAGCCAAGGTCCTCTGAACTCCGAATCCGCTACCGACAGGAGTCACATACATGGCAGGCATTTTCGCGTTCGCGGAGTCGCGCGACGGCGAGCTTCGCAAGGTCGCGCATGAGGTGGTGACCGCGGCCCGCACCCTGGCCGACGCGCTGGGGACCGAGGTCCACGCGGTGGTCCTGGGCGGCGAGGGGACCGGCGCCGCGGCGGGCGAGCTGGGACGCTTCGGTGCGGACCGGGTGTTCGTCGGGGAGACGGCGGCCTTCGACAAGTACTCCCCCGAGGGGTTCACGACGGTGATCGCGAACTTCATCAAGGAGCACGGGTGCGACGCCGCGCTCTTCCCGGCCACC
The DNA here is from genome assembly GCA_035936415.1 of Longimicrobiaceae bacterium. Taxonomy (NCBI): domain Bacteria; kingdom Pseudomonadati; phylum Gemmatimonadota; class Longimicrobiia; order Longimicrobiales; family Longimicrobiaceae; species Longimicrobiaceae bacterium. Next base: position 922 of record DASYWD010000304.1, on the reverse strand, counting down.
TCGCTGGGGCGCGACCTGGCCCCGCGCGTGGCCGCACGGCTGGGGACCGACTACCTGAGCGAAGCCACCGGCCTGGCCGCCGAGGGCGGGCAGGTGTCGGTCACCCGCCCGATGTATGCCGGCAAGCTGAGCGCCCAGGCGACGCTCGCCGGGAAGCCGGCGGTGGTGTCGGTGCGCCCCAACACCTTCACGCCCCAGGAGAACCCGAAGGGCGGCGAGGTGCAGAAGCTGGACGTGTCGCTGGACGGCGCCGACTTCGGGGCAGTGGTGCGTGAGATCCGCGCCGCGGCCGGCGGCACGCTGGACGTGGCCGAGGCGCCGGTGATCGTGTCCGGCGGGCGCGGGCTGGGGAGCCCCGACAACTTCAAGCTGATCGAGGATCTCGCCGCCGCCTTCAACGGCAAGGCCGCCGTCGGCGCCTCGCGCGCGGTGGTGGACGCCGGGTGGCGCCCGCACGCCGAGCAGGTGGGGCAGACGGGGAAGACGGTCGCCCCGACCCTGTACTTCGCCGTGGGGATCTCCGGCGCGATCCAGCACCTGGCCGGCATGCGCTCGTCGCGCTACATCGTCGCCATCAACAAGGACCCCGAGGCGCCTATCTTCAAGGTGGCCGACTACGGGATCGTGGGCGACCTGTTCGAGATCGTCCCGCGCCTGGCGGAGGAGATCCGGAAGGTCGCTCACTGACCTTTCGCGGGTCTCCCGCCTGGACCGGTTTCGAGGCCCCGGGGCGATGTGCTCCGGGGCTTTCTCGTGTTGCGGTCGGGGGTGGGGGTGATCTCCGGAAAAAGCCAAACTCGCTGCGCTCGGACACAAGGCTTTTTCCTCCGACCACCCCCACCCCCTCCCTGCGACCATCTCCGCGACGGTGCCGATCTGCAGTCGCCGTGCTCCCCTCCCCCTTGCGGGGAGGGGCCGGGGG